>JBCECW010000329.1:0-4594 GCA_039207785.1 Pseudomonas sp.
CAGCAGGCCCGCCTCGCCGGCCTCGCGCACCTGCTCCTCGGGCAGGCCCATCTGCCGCGACAGGGCGATCATCAGGGCGCAGACCGCCACCGAGTGCATATAGGTGTATTCGTCGGAGGTTTTCAGCCGCGCCAGGCTGATCATGGCGTTGGGGTTGCGGATCACCGAATCGGTGATTTCTTCCACCAGCTCGGTGACCTTTTCCACATCGATGGCCTGGCCCATGCGCACTTCGCCAAACATGGCCACCACGGCGTCCTTGGACTTGGCACACAGGCGTTGCGCCCGCTTGACCTCTTCTTCCAGTGACGCACTCATGGGCAGCGGAGCGGCCTGCGCCACTTCCGTTACCAGCAGTTGCTCGACCTGGGCCTCCACCTCGGCCGGGCTCAGCGCCACGCTGCCGTCGGGAACGTCGAGGCCTTTGCTGGGGTCGATCCACACCTCTTCGATGCCGCTGTCGAGAATGCGCTGCAGATCCTTGGCCGTATTGAGCAGGAACTTGGTTTTCCAGAAGGGATGCTCCATCCACGAGCCGCAAAACTCGTGAATAAACATGCCCAAACAGAGGTCGGCGACAGCAATTCGTTTCAGCACGGCAGAGCCCGGCAAAATTCAGCGGATACAGTCAGGCAACAATGCCCCGACCCATGGAGAAGTAATACCAGCAAATAGCCACATTTGCCCCAGCCTTATGTGCAATCCGTCGCCTGTGGGGCAATTCTAGCCGCAGTCCGTCGCGGCTTTGTAGTGCCTATACCGTGCCCTGGGGCGGCCCCTGTTACACTGCACGCCATTTCCGTTCAGCAGGCCTGCCCCGTGACTTCCACCGCGTTCAATTCGTTGCCCCTATCCGCCGCCATGCTGACTAACCTGGAGTCGCTGGGTTACGCCGAAATGACGCCGATTCAGGCACAAAGCCTGCCGGTGATTCTCAAAGGCATGGACCTGATCGCCCAGGCCAAGACCGGCAGCGGCAAGACCGCCGCCTTTGGCATCGGCCTGCTCAACCCGTTGAACCCACGCTACTTTGGCTGCCAGGCGCTGGTGTTGTGCCCAACCCGCGAACTGGCCGACCAGGTGGCCAAGGAAATTCGCCGCCTGGCCCGCAGCGCCGACAACATCAAGGTCCTGACCCTGTGCGGCGGCGTGCCCTTCGGCCCGCAGATCGGCTCGCTGGAGCACGGCGCGCACATTATCGTCGGCACCCCGGGGCGTATTCAGGAACACCTGCGCAAAGGCACCCTGAAGCTCGACGGCCTTAACACCCTGGTGCTGGACGAAGCCGACCGCATGCTCGACATGGGCTTTAACGACGCCATCACCGATATCATCAGCCACACCCCGAGCAAGCGGCAGACTCTGCTGTTCTCGGCCACCTACCCGGCCGGTATCAAGCAGCTGGCGGCCTCGATCATGCGCGACCCACAACAGGTGCGCGCCGAAGCGCTGCACAGCGACAACCAGATCGAACAACGCTTCTACGAAATCGACCCGGACCAGCGCCTGCAAGCCGTAACCAAAGTACTGGCGCACTTCCGCCCACAATCGTGCGTGGCCTTCTGCTTTACCAAGCAGCAATGCCAGGACGTGGTCGACCACCTGATTGCCAAAGGCTTCTCCGCCCAGGCGCTGAACGGCGACCTGGAACAGCGCGACCGCGACCAGGTGCTGGCCATGTTCGCCAACCGCAGTTGCAGCATCCTGGTGGCCACCGACGTGGCGGCACGCGGTTTGGATATCGACTCGCTGGATATGGTGATCAACGTCGAACTGGCGCGCGACTCGGAAATTCATATTCACCGCGTGGGCCGTACCGGCCGTGCCGGTGAGAAAGGCCTGGCCATCAGCCTGGTCGCACCGGCCGAAGGCCAACGCGCCCACGCCATCGAAACCCGCCAGCAAGCGCCGCTGAACTGGGACCAGATCGACAACCTGAAAGTCCAGCCGGGCGGCCCGTTGCAGCCACCGATGGTGACCCTGTGCATCGCCGCCGGGCGCAAAGACAAAGTGCGCCCCGGCGATATCCTCGGCGCGCTGACGGGTGAAGCCGGGATTGCCGGCGACAAGGTTGGCAAGATCGCCATCTTCGATTACCAGGCCTATGTCGCCGTGGACCGCCATGTGGTCAACCAGGCGCTTAATCGTTTGAATAGCGGCAAGATCAAGGGCAAGTCGATCCGCGTAAGAATGCTGTAACCCGATCCCGTAGGGTGTGCCGGTCCGCGTTCGGTCCGCGCACCAGCGGTCTTCCAGGAGATCGCCATGGTGCGCAGAGCACACCCTACGAGAGCAGCGCTTGGTGCCAAGGAGTTTGTAGTGCGCAACATTCTGGTTGTAGAAGACAGTCCCCTCGTCCTCAAAATCCTCGAACACCTCTTCCGCCAGGAACCCAACCTGCAGCCGGTGTTCTGCGCCTCGCTGGGTGAAGCCCAGGTGATGCTGGAAACCTCCGCCGGGCTGTTTTTCGCTGCCATCGTCGACCTGCACCTGCCCGATGCCATGGACGGTGAAATCGTCGACCTGGTGCTGGGCTACAGCCTGCCGTGCATTGTGCTCACCGGCTCGTACAACGAGCAGCGCCGCGATGAGCTGCTGCTCAAGGGCGTGGTCGACTATGTGCTCAAAGAAAGCCAGCATTCCTACGAGTACGCCTTCCGCCTGCTGCACCGCCTGGAGAGCAACAGCCAGGTAAAAATCCTGGTGGCCGAAGACTCCGACTCCACGCGCCATTTCATTCGCCGCATCCTGACCTCGCACCTGTACCAGATCATCGACGCGGTGGACGGCGACCAGGCGCTGCAGATCCTCAAGGACCAGCCCGATATCGACCTCTTGCTGGTGGACCACAGCATGCCCGGCATCAGCGGCTTTGACCTGGTCAAGCTGCTGCGCCAGAAGATGAAGCGCACCGACCTGATCATTCTCGGCCTGTCGGCCGACACCAAGGGCTCGCTGAGCGCGTTGTTTATCAAGCACGGCGCCGATGACTTCCTGCGCAAACCCTTCTGCCCGGAAGAGCTTAACTGCCGGGTGATGTCGACGCTTGAGCGCCGCGACCTGATGCAGGCACTCAAGCAGGCGGCGCTGTTCGACTCGCTGACCAACCTGTACAACCGCCGCGCCTTCTACGAGCAGGGCACGCAGATGTGCAAGCTGGCCCAGCGCGGCGGCCACAGCCTGAGCGTGGCCATGCTCGACCTGGATTTCTTCAAGAGCATCAACGACGAGTTCGGCCATGCCAGCGGCGATACCGCCCTGGTGCTGTTTGCCCGCGCGTTGATCCAGGTGTTCCCCGATGCCTTGCTGGGGCGTTTGGGCGGTGAGGAGTTTGCCTTGCTTAGCCGCCTGGACGCGCCCGCGTTGCAGGCGGCGCTGGAGCAACTGCGGCAAGTGGTCGGCACGTTGAAATACGCCGCCGATGCACCGCCGCTGAATTTCAGTGCCGGGGTCTACCAGGGCGCACCGGAAGACCTGGAAAGCCTGCTGCACCAGGCCGACACCCGGCTGTACCAGGCCAAGCACCAGGGCCGCGGGCGCAGCATCAGCAACTAGCCCGGCGGTTAGTCGGCGATCTCGCCGGCGTCCTGGCCGCTGGGGCCGTTGGCCTCGGAGGCGGCGGCAAAACCATGGGCGGCAAAAATCTTCGCGTAGGTGCCGTCTTCGCGCATGGCGCGCATGGCCTGGTTAAACCGCGTCACGATCTCATGGGCCTGCGGGTGGCTTTTGCGCACCAGGATATGCAGGCCGTTTTCGCTCAGCGGCTTGGGCAAAAACTCCAGCTGCTCTTCGATGCCGCGCAGCTCGTACTGAAAGTAATGGCGCGCCACCAGTTCGTCTTCCAGGGTCAGTTGCACACGGCCGGCGGCCAACATGCGCGCGCCCATGGCAAAGTCCACCACCGGTACCCGTTGCAACGAGGGATCGTTATCGAACGCATGCTGGTACACATAGCCACGCACCACGGCAATGGCGTTGCTGCCCAGGTCGCTCAGGGTGCGAAATTGCGCGCTGCTGCCCTTGTGGCGCAAAAAGCGGATGCGGTTGATCAGAAAGGGCTCGGAGAACTCGCCATAGGTGGCGCGCTCCGCGTCATACCAGGCGCTGACCACAATGTCGTAATCGCTCACCTGCAAGCCATACAGCACCCGGGCCCAGGGCACCTGGTAGTACGAGCTGCTGTAGCCGGCGCGTTTTAGCGCGGTGATCACCAGGTCGCTGGCCAGTCCGTTGTTCAGCAGGTTGACGTCATTGAACGGCGGCCAGGTGTTGGCCACCAGGCGCAGGGGTTCGGCGTTGGCCGCAGCGCTGCTGGCAATCGCCAGCCACAACATAAGGCGCGGGAGTAACTTCATGCCTGGCGTCTTCTTCACCGGCCTAGGGATACCAGAGCTTAGTCAGGCCTGTGCCCACAACACCAGTACCGATGTCGGGAAACGACAAGTTTTGTGCCGCGCTTACGCTAAACTGCCGCCCCGGTGGTTGGGGTCAATGCAACGAGGTGAGTGGTGCAAGGTTCGGATGTGGTGATTATTGGCGCCGGTGCAGCCGGTTTGATGTGCGCCTTGCAGGCCGCCGGGCGTGGCCGCCAGGT
>JBCECW010000329.1:4604-5199 GCA_039207785.1 Pseudomonas sp.
GTGCTGCTGCTGGACCACGCCAACAAGGCCGGGAAGAAAATCCTGATGTCCGGTGGCGGGCGTTGCAACTTCACCAATATGTACACCGAGCCCGCCAACTTCCTCTCGCATAACCCGCACTTCTGCAAGTCGGCGCTGGCGCGCTACACCCAGTGGGACTTTATCGAGCTGGTGGCCAAACACGGCGTGCCCTACCACGAGAAAAAACTCGGCCAGCTGTTTTGCGATAACAAGGCCAGCGACATTCTCGAACTGCTCCTGAGCGAATGCGACCAGGCCGGGGTCAGCCTGCACCTGAACACCGCCGTCACCCAGATCGACAAGAGCGACCACGGCTACCAGCTGCAAACCGGCATCGGCGCCGTCAGCTGCACCTCGCTGGTGATCGCCACCGGCGGCCTGTCGATTCCCACCCTGGGCGCCACCGGCTTTGGTTACCAGGTGGCCAAGCAGTTTGGCCATAACGTGCTGCCGACCCGCGCGGGCCTGGTGCCATTCACCATTACCGACCAGCTCAAGGCACTGTGCAGCGAGCTGTCCGGCACCTCGGTGGATTGCCTGGTGAGCTGCAACGACGAAAGCTTCCGCGAGAACA
>JBCECW010000330.1:0-5199 GCA_039207785.1 Pseudomonas sp.
CGACGCCACTTCCGGTTTGAAGCGCATGGCCGGCTGGATACGCTCTTGCACGGTCATGGTCGGCGAGCCGCCGGTGGTGAGATTGACCACCACATCGGACTCCCGCTTGATCTGCGGCAGAAACCGCTCGAACAGCGCCGGGTCCTGGCTGGGAAAGCCGCTCTCCGGGTCACGGGCATGCAAGTGCACCACTGCCGCGCCGGCCTCGGCCGCCTCGATGGCAGAACGGGCAATCTGCTCAGGGGTAATGGGCAGATGGGGCGACATGGACGGGGTATGGATAGAGCCGGTAATCGCGCAGGTGATGATGATTTTCTTGCTGGGAGCAGCCATGGCAAATGTCCTTGTTGTTGTGGGCTTAGGTGCTGCGAGCCGGCCGCCGTAACGCGGCCGGCGGGCAATCAGCGCGGTTCGGCGACGATGGTGTTTTCGATATGGCCGATGCCTTCGATTTCCACGCGCACCACGTCACCGACCTGCAGGAAGGTGGGTGGTGTCATGGCGATACCGACGCCAGCGGGGGTGCCCGTGATCAGGATGTCGCCCGCTTCCAGGGTCATCACTTCGCTC
Source organism: Pseudomonas sp. (assembly GCA_039207785.1). Lineage (GTDB taxonomy): Bacteria > Pseudomonadota > Gammaproteobacteria > Pseudomonadales > Pseudomonadaceae > Aquipseudomonas. Next base: position 571 of record JBCECW010000330.1, read on the forward strand.
AGGTACGCGATCTGCTGGGCGACGCCATAGGTCATCAGGCCGGTGGACGAATGCTGGCGACGCTGGCCGTTGACGCTCAGGCTGATGGTCAGGTCCTGGGGGTTGGCAATTTCATCGGCGGTAACAATCCACGGGCCGATCGGGCCATGGGTGTCGAACGACTTGCCCAGGGTCCAGGTCGGGCTCTTGGCCTGCCAGTCACGGGCGCTGACGTCGTTGGCGACAAAGTAACCGGCCACATGATCGAGGGCGTCTTCTACGCTGATCCGGCGCCCGCCTTTGCCGATCACCACGCCCATTTCCGCTTCGTAATCCAGGCGCTCGACCGCCTGGGGGAAATGCACGTCATCGTAGGGGCCGTTGATGCAGCTGATCTGCTTGCTGAACCACACCTGCGAAGTCGGAATGGCCACACCCAGGCGGCGCGCTTCTTCTTCGTGGTCTTTGTAGTTCATGCCCATGCACATGAATTTGCCGGGGCGCAGGATAGGCGCCAGCAACTGCACCTGGTTCAGTGGAACGCTGTTTTGCGCGGTGGCATGCAGGCCGGCGGCAATCGCCAGTACATCCGGCTGGGCCAGCGCGGCGGCCACGTCCGCCGCGTCGTAGGGCAGCAAGGCGGCCAGGTCGATAATGCGGTCGTCGACAACGCGACCGATGGAGATGGTGCCGTTGTGGCTGTAGCGAGCGAGTTTCATCAGGGGAGTCCTTGTGCAGTAATGGCTCAGGCCAGGAATTCGGGGTTCAGCGGCGGCGCCCATTGCGCCAGCGCATCGGGGCTGAGCGGCTCGTGGGTGACCGGCGTGCTGTCGTTGACCAGATCGCCATCGGTCCAGTGCTCGATCTTGTTGCCCTGTGGGTCCAGCCAGTAATCGAAGATCTGGCTGCCCTGCACATGGCGGCCGATGCCCCAGGAGTGGCGATAGTCCTGCTGCAGCAGGTGCTGGTTGCCGATGGACAGGTCATCCCAATCCAGCACCTCGAAGGCGCTGTGGTCGAAGCCGCGCTCGCTGGCGCCGAGGTTCAGCAGCGCCACGGTGTGGTGGTCGGTGTACTGCTCGCCAAGGCCGCAGTGCATAAAGGCCGCGACGGTGTTGCCGGGAGCTTCGGCGAAGTAGCTGTCGGAAACCCGCAGGCCGAGTACGTCGTGGTAGAAGGCGAACATGGCGGCGTAATCGACGGTCTTCAGCACCACATGGCCCAGGCGCATCACATGGGAGGCGCGCAGTGCCACGCGGTTGGTGGTGCCCAGGCGTTGGCGCTTGTCGGCGGTATTGAGTTGCAGCGCCGCGCGCACCGGCCGTGGCTTGATCACGTCGCCGCCAAACAGCAGGTCGACCCGGCCGCCATCGGGGTCATGCAGGGTCACGATGGAACCGGCGCCGAGCTCTTCGTTGGGCTGAACCGGCACATTGAAGTGGGCAGCTACGCGCTGCAGGTCCGCCAGGCTGTCGACCCGGTAACCGACCCCCAGGGTTTTGCTCGGCCCCAGCTCGGCGATATAGGCCGGGTAGCCGCCGTTGTGGGCGACCATCTGCAACGAAGTAGCGGTTTGTGCGTGGTGCAACAAGCCGAAGTCCCGCAGGAAACTGCCCTGCACCTCCAGGTCTGGCACTTGGTAGCGCACATAAGCGATGTCACGTATGGCAATCATGCCGTGCTCCAGTTTTTGTACGTGTTGGCCGAATCGCGGGTGCAGCAGACCACTGCCGCCACCGCGACACGGCGAAACACAAGGGAATTTCAGTTAGCCCAGATCAAACCAGCAGTTGGCCGGATCGAGGGCGTGCAGCTGCTTGTAGGCGCCGGAGAAGAACAGCAACGGGCGCCCGTCCGACTCCTCCACGGCCTCGACATCGGCGGTGTAGATCAGGTGATCGCCACCGACATGCACGGCATTGGCGCGCACCGCCAATTGCACCAGGGCACCGTCGAGCACGGGCGCCTGCCCCAGCTCGACAAACGCCGGCGCCTGCTCGGGGTTGGGGCGGCCGCCAAAATGGCTGCTGACCGCCTCATGCTCCTCGCGCAGAAAGCTGATGCCGAAGGCATCGCCTACCTGGATGCTGCTGGCAAAACGCGCCTGGGTACGCACCGCGATCAGCACCATGGGTGGGTCGACCGACAGCGACATAAAAGCGTTGGCGGTCATGCCCGTGGGCTGCCCGTCATGGGCAAAACTGACCACGGTTACCCCGGTGGCGAACTTGCCCATTACACGGCGAAACGCGCGCGCATCGACGTCACGTATTTGCATGGTCCGAACTCCTGCGCCAGTTAGATAAACGGGGTGCCTGGCGACATGCCGCAGAGAATCCGGCCGTAGGTTTCAAAGTTGGTGTTGGGCGAGACAATACCGTGCAGCGACGCGATACGGGCGTCTTGCCAGATCTTGGTCAGCGGGTTGTTGGCCGAGGCCAGCGAGCCGCCCGAGGCCGACGCGAGCATATCCACGGCTTCCCAGATCAGCTTTTCCGCATAGCCAACATCACGGCGGACTTTGGCGCGCTCGGTGAAATCCATATACACACCCGAGGCGGCGCTGGCGTCCATGGCATCGGCGTGGCGTTCAAGAATGGCGCGCGCTGCGTCGATCTTGGCCGAGGCTTCACCAACCTGCAGGTGGGTGACCGGCGCTTCGGCCTGCTTGTCGTACCAGGAGTACTGGATACCGCGACGTGGCAGGGTTTCCAGGAAGGTTTCCAGCGCGGCCACGCCCAGGCCCAGGGCCGGGAACGCGAGAATAATTGCCAGCATCGGCATGCACGCGGCCTGGTACAGCGGCTGGTCGGCGAGGTAGGTAGAGGGGTACTCGCCGGCGATGGCCTTGGTCACCGAACCGATGCGCGAGTCGGGTACAAACACGTTTTTGATCGAGATGCTGGAGCTGCCGCTGCCGCTGATACCGATCACATTCCAGTCGTTGAGGATTTCAATCTGCTCGACGGGGATCAGCGCCACGCCCTGGTCCACCATCTTGCCGTTGGCGTCTACCAGGGGAATGCCCAGCATGTCCCAGGTGGCGTGATAGATACCCGAGTTAAAGCCCCACAGGCCCTCTTCGATCAGGTAACCACCTTCGACTTTCTTCACCACGGCTTTACGTGGCGACAGCACGCCAACCACGCGCGCCGGCTTGGCGCCACGGAAAACTTCCTCGGCCGCTTCGGCACCAAAGAAGGTGGCAGCACACCAGGTGGTGACGTTGGTCAGCGCGGTGACCCAGGCCACGCCAGCATCGCCGCGCGCCAGCTCCGCCACCACATTCAGAAAGGTACGCACCGACGCGGCCGCGCCACCGAACTGCTGCGGCGTGGTCATGCTCAGCAGGCCGCCGGCCTCCAGATCGGCAATGGTTTCGGCGGGCAAGCGGCCGAGGGCGGCAGTTTCCTTGGCGCGGGCTTTAAGGGTTGGGATCAGCGAACGGGCGTAGTCCTGCAAGGCGGCGCTGGTGTTGGCGGCTTGCACGGCATTGGCGGGGGAAATCGCGTTCATGAAGTCATCCTGCTGGTTATTTGTTGTTGTGTGCTCATGCAGATGGCGGTGCCGTCACACGAGTTATTGATATATTCATCATATTTGATAGAGTCATCAATAGTTTTTTTAGAGTCTTTTTTTCACCCCATCCCTGCCAAGCCGCTCAGGACGTTCTAATAAGGTTTTGCGAAAAACCTGAGCCGTTGGCCTCACGCTGTTTTCTGAGGTTGCGTAATGCCCGCGTTCACTGCCCCGCTGTCCGATATGCACTTTCTGCTTAACGACGTATTTGCCGCGCCCGCGCTCTGGGCCGATCTGCCGGAACTGGCCGAAGTGATTGACGGCGACACCGCCGCCGCGATCCTGGAACAGGCCGCCAGCATGACCGCCGGCCTGCTCGCCCCGCTGAACCGCAGCGGTGATGAAGAAGGCGCCAGCTGGCACGACGGCGCGGTGCGCACGCCAGCGGGTTTCAAGGAGGCGTACCAGGCCTATGCCGAGGGTGGCTGGGTGGGTTTGAGCGGCAACCCGGCGTATGGCGGCATGGGCATGCCCAAGATGCTCGCGGTGTGTTTTGAAGAAATGCTCTATGCCGCCAACTGCAGCTTTGCCTTGTATTCGGCGCTGAGTTCCGGGGCGTGCCTGGCCATTGATGCGCACGCCAGCAACGAACTGAAAAACCGTTATCTGCCGCCCATGTATGAAGGCCGCTGGGCCGGTTCCATGTGCCTGACCGAAGCCCACGCCGGCACCGACTTGGGCCTGATCCGCACCCGCGCCCTGCCCCAGGCCGATGGCAGCTACCAGATCACTGGCAGCAAGATCTTTATCACCGGCGGCGAGCAAGACCTGACGGAAAACATCATCCACCTGGTGTTGGCCAAGCTGCCTGACGCCCCGGCCGGCCCCAAAGGAATTTCGCTGTTTCTGGTACCCAAGCGCCTGGTCAATGCCGACGGCTCGCTGGGCGAAACCAACGCGGTCAGCTGCGGTTCCATCGAACACAAGATGGGCATCAAGGCCTCGGCCACCTGCGTGATGAATTTCGACGGCGCCCAGGGTTGGCTGATTGGTGAAGAGAACAAAGGCCTGGCGGCGATGTTCACCATGATGAACTACGAGCGCCTGTCCATCGGCATCCAGGGGCTGGGC
>JBCECW010000331.1:0-5185 GCA_039207785.1 Pseudomonas sp.
CAACCGCGATATTGCCCAGGCCGTGCACCTGTCCGAGGCCACCATCAAATGGCATCTGCATAACCTGTTCAATAAATTGGGGGTGCGCAGTCGCACCCAAGCGGTACTTAAAGGCAAGAGCATGGGCCTCTTAAGCGAAGCGTAAGCACGCGCCAAAGTAGCAATGTGCTACCGCTGTTTTACGCCGCTTGTTCCTCCATCCGTTGGATGGGCTGGCAGCCGCTTCGTTGGTCAGTAGCTTATTCACAGGGCGCGGAGCATCACGCTTCACGAATCCAGGTCTGTCGTCACCAGGATGGGCGCGACAGGCATGGGGATCGGCGCAAGTCGATCCAGTTGCCAGTAACAGGAGTGGCTGGCAACACCCGGGGATACCCACCTGTGATCTTGGAGATAAAAACAATGAAAAGCTTCAAACAACTCGCTCTTGCTGCAGCAGTACTCGCTGCACCGTTCATGGCTCAAGCCGATCTGCGTGCAATGGATGATTCCGCGCTGTCGAGCGTAACTGGCCAGGACGGGATCAGCATCTCCGGTAACTTCGGCGGTAGCGTTGGTAACGTGAAATACACCGACAACGACACCAACGGCGGCAGCCTGAACATCACCAACGTAGGCTTCACCGGCTTCACCATTTCCGATGCCAACCCGCTGAAAATCGACGTAGTCACCACCTCCATCGGTGGTACTGACACTCAGCAACTGGCCATCAGCCTGCCCAACATGACCGGTACCGTGTCGGTTGGCGGCATCTATGTCGGCGGTACTTACACCTCCGGCAGTGGCGTGACTGGCGCCGCCAGCATCGGTTCGCTGGCAATCTCCGATATCAACATGGCGGGCACCACCGTCAAGGTATGGGGACACTGAGTTAGCAACACCCCTTGCTAACCCGAAGCCTTATCGGTTCGTGCCGGTAAGGCTTTTTCTACAAACACAAGAGTCAAAACTCGTCGAGCGAAGGTCAGGCTAGGCAAAAAACGGTGAGCAAGCGGAGTTGGCTGTAGCCAATGAGCATTGCGAACCGGTTTTTAACGACGCATGGCCGAAGCGCAGACAGTTTTAGGACCTGCAATGATCGAAATCCTTATCGGCAGCTTACTTGGCGTGTTCGGTTTCACCGAAGCGGTGGATACCAAACCGCCCGTGCAGGGCCAGGTCAACCTGACCCAGCAACTGACCCCCGGCATGCCGATGCGCGAGTCGGTGACGTTGGAGCCGATGAGCCAGCTGCAGTTTCGCAATGTGATCCGCCAGGCCTACGACTACAGCTGTGGTTCGGCGGCGCTGACCTCCATGCTCGACTATTTCCTGGGGCGCGACCTGCAGGAGCGGCAAGTGATGGAAGGGCTGTTGCGCTACGGCGAGGCCGACAAGATTGTCGAGCGGCGGGGCTTTTCCCTGCTGGATATGAAGCGTTTTGTCGCGGCGCTGGGCTACAAGAGTGGCGGTTTTCGCGCGGCATTTTCCGACCTCGATGAATTGGAGCACCCCGCCCTGGTGCCGATCGAGTACGCCGGTTTCAAGCACTTTGTGGTGGTACGCGATGTGTACAACGACCATGTATTCGTCGCCGATCCGGCACTGGGCAATATCAGTTTTACCCGTGCCCGCTTTGAAGAAATCTGGGACCAGAACGTGTTGTTCGTGATTTATCCCAGTGGCCAGGAGCCGCATAACGCCATGGCCCTGACCGAAAAAGACCTGCGTCTGGTGGATGACCGCACCGTAAGCCTGTTGGCCTTTCGCGAGTTTCCCGAGATCAGCAAATTCACCACGAACCAGGCCGACGAGCTGGGTTCGGGCGGCGATATTCGCTACATCCGCCGCAAGTAAATGCAGCACATACACCACTACGTACGGCAAGACCTGCCCGGCATAACAAGAAAATAACTGGGGATTGGCGTCATGGGGATTAAGGGACTGGCCTGCGTGGCCATGCTGACGCTCGCAGTGAGCGTACCTGCCTGGAGCGACGAGCCTTCGGTGGACGATGCCCGCGAGGCCTTGAGCAAAAAAGACGACGACGCCGACAGCTCCAAGGCCCTGGCCGAAGTGTTCCAGGCCGCGGAAAAGAGCTACACCTTGCTCAAGCAGGGCGAGCGCACACTGACCTATGGCTTTGACTATTCGCTGCTGCGTGACACCCAGATCACCACCTACCGCACCGGCAACAACGTCTACAGCGTGATTGGCGAAAGTGAGGCGCAGCACACCTTCACCAACTCCTTCACCTTTGACTACGGCGTATGGGACAACCTGACCTTCAGCATGCGCATTCCGCTGGTGGCCAAGTACGACACCGAGCGCGATATCAACGTCTATAGCCTCGGTGACCTGTCGGCCAGCCTGCGCTGGCAGCCCTGGGCCTCGCACCGTGGCAAGCCGGTCACCACCTTGTACGGCACCCTCGGCTTGCCCACCGGCACCAGCCCGTACGAGATCAACCCCGAGCACGACCTGTCCACCGGCAACGGCTTCTACAGCATCGGCGGCGGGGTGAACGTGTCCTATGTGATCGACCCGGTCGTGCTGTTCGGCTCGGTGGGCTACACCTACAACGTGCCGGCCAACGTCGACCAGGAGCGCGGCGGCCGCCACCTGGAAAAAGTCGACCCCGGTTCCAGCGTCAGCATGAGCATGGGCTTTGCCTATGCGCTGTCTTACGACGTATCGCTGTCCACCTCGTACCAGATGTCGCAAACCTTCAAGCCGACCTACACCTTCTCCGACACCACGCTGGAGGGCAATGAGCAGACCAGTGCGCTGATGAACTTCTCCCTGGGGCTGCGCACCTCGCCCAATTACATCGTCAATATCAATGCCGGGTTCGGCATGACGGAAGACTCCCCCGATGTGCTGCTGGGGGTGTCGATGCCATTGGATATTCAAGGCCTGAAGGCCCAATAACCCACGAGCGGACACCGTCATGACGAAAACAACGTCGCCGCACGTGCGGGCGATTTCAGGCAAACGCTGGCTTGCGCTCGGGCTCCTGGGGTCATTTCTGGCCCCGGCGGCGCAGGCACAGCTGGCCAACGACCTCACCATCGGCAACCCCAAGGCCATGGCCATGGGCAATGCCGTGACTGCCGATTCCACCGGCATCGACGCCGTGCATTACAACCCGGCGGCACTGACCAAGCTCAAGGGCCGGCAAAGCACCATCAAGCTGTTGAGCGGGGTGATGGATATCCGCGCCAAGTTCAAGTCCACGCCCAACTATGGCGACAATGCCATGGGCTACGACGACGACCCGGTCAAGGACAGCAGCAGCCGCACGCTGACGCCGGTGATGTACCTGCCGGGCATGGGCGGCATGACTGAACTGCCGGTGCTGATGGCGCCGCTGGCCGGGGTGTCGATCAACCCGCCGGGGTCCAAGTTCACCTTCGCCACCAATATCTATGCGCCGATGGCGCTCGGTTATTCGCGCGACTCCGACGATGATGCCGGGCGCTACCAGGGCCGCGAAGTGGCGTTGCAGCGCATCACTTATTTCTCGCCGTCGGTGGGCTACCAGGCCAACGACACCCTGGCCCTGGGCCTGTCGGTGGGGTTCTCGCACCAGGCCATGGCGCTTAACCAGGATTTCCGTAACCCCGGCATGCTTACCGGCGTGGTACGCATGCTTAACGAGGCGGTTTGCCAGGACGGTATCGGCGATATCCTCAGCCCGTTGATCAACGTCTGCGGCGCCAAGATCGGCCCCTACGACACCCTGGCCAATATGGATCTGGACCTGCAGCAAAGCCTGTCGCCCACCTACAACCTGGGCATTCTGTGGGAGCCCACCGACTGGTTCGCCTGGGGCGTCACCTACCAGAGCGAGGCGCGTATGCACCTGCAGGGCAAGTACCGCATGGACTACACCAAGGAGTGGCAAGGCTTCTGGTCCGGCCTGCAAAGCTCGGTGTTCGGCCAGGTGCTGAGCCCGCTGTTTCCCTACGGCAACGTCAGTGAGGAGAGCGGCAACGCCTCGCTCAATATCGTGCTGCCGGATAACTTCAGCACCGGTATCAAGCTGCGTCCCTTCGATAAATGGCAGTTCAACTTTGACGCCAAGTGGAGCGACTACAGCGACTGGAACAAATTCGAAATCGAGTTCGACCGCGAGCTGGACCTGCTGCGCATCGCGAAGATCTTTGGCGGCGGCAATGCCACCGACCATTCGATCATCCTTGACCGTGGCTACCAGGACACCTGGAGCTTTGCCGTCGGCGCGCAATACGACGTCACCGACCGCCTGGCCCTGCGCGCGGGCTACGAATATCGCCCCTCCGCCATCCCCAAGGACAAGGCTGACGTGCTGGTGCCCATCGGTGACGCCAACCTCTACGGCCTGGGTTTTGGCTACCGCTGGGACAAAGACACCACCGTCGACTTTGGCTTTAACTACTTCGTCTCCAAGCAGAAAATTCCCGCCGGCAGCAGTTGCAACGTCAACTGCACCGGCATCGATAACCTGGTCTACAACCCCTATGCGGACCTCGATATCGAAACCACGGTCAAGGCCTACATCATGGCCCTGACCTACACCACCACCTTCTGAGGCCTGGCTATGCAGCGTTTATTCTTGCTGGGCGTGCTGACGCTCGCCGCCACCGCCCAGGCGGCGCCGGGCAGGTACCTGACCTGGGTCGATGACCAGGGGCGGGTGCATAACACCTTTGTCGACAGCCACTACAGCCAGCAGCAACGCGACGCCGCCAAGCGCATTGTGCAAAGCGACCAGGAACGCATGAACCAGGGCGCCACGCCGACCTGGCCCAGCGCGAAAAACAACGGCGAGAGCAAGCGGCGCTACTTCACCTGGGTGGATGCTAGCGGCAATCTGCAAAACAGCTTCTACGCCGGCGCGCAGCTGGCCGGGGCCAAGGCCGATAACCTGCTGAGCAACGGCCAGCACGCCAGCGACTATATCGACTCGGACGTGCTCGAAGGCCGCAACTTCGCCCGCCCGGAAAATGGCAGCCCGTATTACACCTGGGTCGACGAACAAGGCCGGATGCACAACTCACCGACGCCGGGGCAGGGCAGGGCGGCAGCGCCTGAAGCCCCGTCCAACGTGCGTTACACCGAGGGACGGCAGATCGAATTTGGCAACAAGGCGGCGGTATTGCCCGCCCTTGATGGCCAGCCATCGGCGGCCATGCAGGCGCTCCTGGCCGGCAGTGCCGGGCGT
>JBCECW010000332.1:0-5162 GCA_039207785.1 Pseudomonas sp.
CTGCGCGAGCGTGGCGCGGACGTCAGCGAAATTGCCGCGCTGTTCCTGACCCGCCAGGCCAACAAGATGGGCCGCACCGACCTGCGCTTTGCCCCGGACGCCGAACAGGCCATCCGCCATTACACCTGGCCGGGTAACGTGCGCGAGCTGGAAAACGCCATCGAGCGCGCCGTGATCCTGTGTGAAGGCTCGGATATCTCGGCAGAGCTGCTGGGTATAGATGTCGAGTTGGACGACCTCGAAGACGGCGACTTCCTTGGAGCGCCCATCGCCCACACCAGTAACAACGCCCACGAGCCGACCGAAGACCTGTCCTTGGAAGACTACTTCCAGCACTTCGTACTCGAGCACCAGGACCACATGACCGAAACCGAGCTGGCGCGCAAATTGGGCATCAGCCGCAAATGCCTGTGGGAACGCCGTCAACGCCTGGGTATCCCACGGCGCAAAACCGGCGCGGCGCTCGAGGGTTGACAGCGTGGCGGTAACAAAGAACGTGCGCGGCACCTCGCCACACTTTGTTACCTCGCCAATATCGCGTAACAAAGCCGGGTCTTACGGTAACGGAAACCCGGCTTTTTTGTGCCTGTTCTGACACAGTAAATCCAGCTAAACCCTTGATTTACAAGGACTCACAAAAACTGGCACGGCTCCTGCTATATGTTTGGCACAACAACAATAACAAGCAACGCCAAAGACAATAAAAATAAGACGTACCGACTCCAGCACAACAAAAACAAAATCGCGGGAGGCGCAGCTAACTGATTCTTTTGGAGAGGAATGGCTTTTGGGGTTCGCCCCGCGACCAGGCTGAGAATAACAAGACTGCTATCAAGCAGAGCCCGAACTGGTTGGATCGAATGATCATGGCTACATCAGCATCCAAAGCAATCCGTTTGCTATTAACCTCCAGATTGGAGGTTTTTCCTGAAGCCACTAGGCCGACGGAACGGGTAAACAAACAAGAACAACAAGCCCGACATAATAATAAAAATAAAGCACGCACCTACTTGGGGGGGAGCTTCGGCTCCCCCAGTAGCTTTCGCTACTCCCCTCTGGCAACACCTCTCGCAGCGCCCCGCTTGCTTCGCTTTATCCCTCTTTCCAAGCGTCCTACACCATCCGCCGACTCAATGCTAGAATCCGCAGCCATCATGCGGTCATTTCCTATTCTGGCCGGTCATCTCGTCAAACAGTGCATCCCATGCTGAAAAAGCTGTTCCAGTCCATACGCTCTCCTCTGCGCCGCGCCAAACAGCACCCGCGCAGCACCCCCACGGTTGTGACCAGCCACCAGCATCCCCTGCGCCGCGCGCATATCAGCCGGTATGCCGTGAGCATCGTCGAACGCCTGCAGAACGCCGGTTACCAGGCCTACCTGGTGGGCGGTTGCGTACGTGACCTGTTGCTGGATATCGACCCCAAAGACTTCGACGTCGCCACCAGCGCCACCCCCGAGCAAGTGCGTGCCGAGTTCCGCAATGCACGGGTGATCGGCCGCCGGTTCAAGCTGGTGCATGTGCACTTCGGCCGCGAAATCATTGAAGTGGCCACCTTCCGCGCCAACCACCCGGTGAGCGAAGAAGACGAAGACAGCAACCAGTCCTCGCGTAACGAGAGCGGTCGCATCCTGCGCGACAACGTGTACGGCAGCCTGGAAGACGACGCCCAGCGCCGCGACTTCACCATCAATGCCCTGTACTTCGATGTGACCGGCGAGCGCATCCTCGACTACGCCCGCGGCATGCACGACATCCGCAACCGCCAGGTACGCCTGATTGGCGACCCGGAAAAACGTTACCTCGAAGACCCGGTGCGCATGCTGCGTGCCGTGCGTTTCGCCGCCAAGCTCGACTTCGATATCGAAAGCCATAGCGCCGAGCCGATTCCGCGCCTGGCCAAGATGCTGCGCGATATTCCCTCGGCGCGCCTGTTCGATGAAGTGCTCAAGCTGTTCCTCTCCGGTTACGCCGAGTATGTGTTCGAACTGCTGCTCGAGTACGACCTGTTCGAACCTCTGTTCCCGGCCAGCGCCGCGGCGCTCAAGCAGAGCCCGGAATACACCTACAACCTGATCCACCAGGCGCTGGTCAATACCGACCAACGCATCGAAGACGGCAAGCCGGTGACGCCCGCGTTCCTGTTTGCCGCCCTGCTCTGGCCCGCCCTGCCGGCCCGCGTGATCAAGCTGCAAGATCGTGGCATGCCGCCGATTCCGGCGATGCAGGAAGCCGCCCACGAGCTGATTGCCGAACAGTGCCAGCGCATTGCCGTGCCCAAGCGCTTCACCATTCCAATCCGCGAAATCTGGGATATGCAGGAACGCCTGCCCCGGCGCAGCGGCAAACGCGCCGACCTGCTGCTGGAAAACCCACGTTTCCGCGCCGGTTACGACTTCCTGCTGCTGCGTGAAAGCGCCGGCGAGAAAACCAATGGCCTGGGCGACTGGTGGACCGACTACCAGGAGTGCACCGACAGCGAACGCCGCGCCATGATTCGCGAGCTGGCCGCCAGCGGCGAAGAAGGTGGCAGCGCACCGCGTAAACGCCGCCGCAGTGGCAGCAGCCGCAAACGCGGTGCGGCACCAAGCCCGGCACAAGACTGATGGAACGCGTGTATATCGGCCTGGGCAGCAACCTGGCCGATCCCCTGGCGCAACTGCGCGGCGCCCTGGCGGCGCTGGCGCAGGTGCCGCACACCACCCTTGCCCAGTGTTCTTCTTTCTATAGCAGCGACCCGCTCGGCCCCGCCGACCAGCCGCGCTATGTAAATGCCGTGGCGGCGCTGGATACCGAGCTCGAACCGCTGCAATTGCTCGACGCCCTGCAAGCCATCGAGCTCAACCAGGGGCGCGAACGCAAAGCCGAACGCTGGGGCCCACGCACCCTGGACCTGGATATCCTGGCTTTCGGCCAACGCCTGCTCAACGAACCCCGCCTGCAAGTGCCGCACTACCATATGCACGCAAGGCCGTTCGTCCTCTACCCGCTGGCCGAACTGGCCCCGCAACTGACCCTCGCAGACGGTCGCTACCTGCCCGACTTGCTCCTGGCATGCCCCCGCGAGGGCCTGGAACCTCTGCCTGCTTCGCTGTAAGCGGCGTCGTTGCTGGGCTCAGGTAGTAAAACTACAAGCGTGGCATTGGCGGTAACGCCAGTAACAAGTCGGTAACACCTGCAATTGACTTCGCCCTTTCGCATCACGACTATAGGCGTCCCGTTGCCCCGCGCCGGTGCGCGCGAGGCTCTAAGAGGACCAATATGATGCCTGACGTTACCCTGAGCACCCTGCAAGAGCTGAATCAAAAAGGCGAGAAAATCGTCATGCTCACTGCCTACGATGCCACCTTTGCTGCCGTCGCTGCCAAGGCTGGCGTGGACATTCTGCTAGTGGGTGATTCCCTGGGCATGGTCGTACAAGGCCACGACAGCACCCTGCCCGTCAGCGTGGCGGACATGGCGTACCACACCGCCTGCGTCAAACGCGGCAACCGCACCGCGACCGATCGCGCTGCCTTTATCGTTACCGACCTGCCCTTTATGGCCTATGCCACCGTTGAACAAGCGCTGATCAACAGCGGCATCGTGATGCAAGCCGGTGCCCATATGGTCAAGCTCGAAGGCGGCGCCTTCCTGGCCGAAACCGTGCGCCGCCTGGCCGAGAATGGTGTGCCAGTGTGCATGCACATGGGCCTGACGCCGCAGTCGGTCAATGTGCTCGGCGGTTATAAAGTGCAAGGCCGAAACGAGGCCCAGGCGCGCCAGCTGCGCAGTGACGCCATTGCCCTGGAACAAGCCGGCGCGGCCATGCTGTTGCTCGAGTGCGTGCCCAGCGAGCTGGCGGCGGAAATCACCGAAGCGGTGAAGATTCCCGTCATCGGCATTGGTGCCGGTAACGCTACCGACGGCCAGGTTCTGGTGCTGCACGACATGCTCGGCATGTCCCTCACCGGCCGCACGCCAAAGTTCGTGAAGAACTTTATGCACGACCAGACCAGCATCAGCGGCGCCATCGGCGCCTACGTCGCGGCGGTCAAAGATGCTTCCTTCCCTGGTGCTGAACACGGATTCTCTGCATGAACACGGTTACCACCGTCCGCGAACTACGCGCCGCTGTCGCTCAGGCGCGTGCCGAGGGCAAAGATGTCGGCCTGGTGCCGACCATGGGCAATCTCCACGACGGCCACGCTGCCCTGGTGGAAAAGGCCGCCCAGCGGGTCGACTTCGTGGTCGCCAGCATTTTCGTCAATCCGCTGCAGTTCGGCCCCAAGGAAGACCTCGCGAGCTACCCGCGCACCCTGGCCGCCGACAAGCAGCGCCTGATCGAAGCCGGCTGCCAGCTGCTGTTCGCCCCCAGCGTAGAAGAGATGTACCCCGACGGCATGGCCGCGCAGACCATCGTGCATGTTTCCGGTGTTTCCGAAGGCCTGTGTGGCGGTAGCCGCCCTGGGCATTTCGATGGGGTTTCCACGGTGGTCACCAAGCTGTTCCAGATGGTGCAGCCGGATATCGCCATTTTCGGCCAGAAGGACTACCAGCAACTGGCCGTGATCCGCACCCTGGTGCGCGACCTCAATATGCCGATCCAGATCATTGGCGAGCCCACGGTGCGCGCCGACGACGGCCTGGCGCTGTCCTCGCGCAACGGTTACCTCGACGCCACCCAGCGCGCCAGCGTGCCGGCCATCTACCAATGCCTGCAGCAAATGGCCAACGCCATCAAAGCCGGCAACCGTGACTACGCCGCGTTGATTGCCGCCAGCAAGCAGCAACTGGAAGCGGCCGGGTTTCGTATGGACTACCTGGAAGTGCGCCACGCCGAAGACCTGCGTCCGGTAACAGCAGAAGATCGGCATCTGGTGATTCTGGTGGCCCTGTTCGTCGGCACCACCCGGCTGATCGACAATATTGCCTTCGAGCTGCCCGAAACCGTCTGAGTACCTCCCAAGCCTTAACCCCGCGGCGCCCTTCCAATAACAACAGGCGCCGCCGCACAGCCCTGCCAGGGCGATTCACACAGGAAGCAAGCCATGCACGCCATTATGCTCAAGGCCAAACTGCACCGCGCCGAAGTGACCCACGCAGTGCTTGATTACGAAGGTTCCTGCGCCATCGACGGCGAGTGGCTGGACCTGGCCGGCATCCGCGAGTACGAACAGATCC
>JBCECW010000333.1:0-5151 GCA_039207785.1 Pseudomonas sp.
TGGAACGTCGGCATTCAGACCGCCGCCGCGCAGAACCTGCTGACGGTCGGCTTCATGGAAAAGATGCTGGGCGAACGCGTGGCGTGGTCGGACTGGCTGATCGCCGGCGCCCCCTGGTCGCTGATCATGTCGGACGCCAGGCACGCCTTGCGGCTTACCAGTACCAGCTCGGGGTATTTGCGTTCCAGGCGATCCAGCGCGTTGCGCAGGTCGATAGGAGTAGGGAAGGGACCGTACTTGCCGAATGGCGCGCGCTGGATATGCACTTCATCGAGGATGTAGTAGTTCACCAGGCCGTCCCGCTGCCGCCATGTGGCGCCACCAGGCGTCGCCAGCTGCTGGCTTTCCATCGCGGTAAGCAGCGAGTCCACCACGGCCCTGGCCGATTGCAAAGTGTGGTGCGTAAGCCAGGCGGCGTTGTCCTGCAAAGGTTCGTAGCCCATCGCCGCATCGAGGATGCCATCTTCCAGCGTGGTGAGCAGGCAGGACACGCTATTGAGGGCGTCGATGATCGGCACGTCGGGTGTCACCGCAAATAACCTGCGCTGGTGCTCCTCGGTGCCGGTGGCGTGAAAGCGATGGCCGCTTGCAGTTTTGATGCTGTCCTTATCCATGATGCCGTCCTTTTTCAAGCGCGAAAGTGCGCCTGGAAAGAGTGGCCGGCAGGCCGGGTTGGGCCAATAGGAGCGTGAGCAGGAGTCTGTAGGACCGACGTTTTATCCCGGTGGCCGAGCGAGAATTTTTCGTCGCGCTCGCCCGTTTTTCCTCTGCGCTTACAGCATCCCGACGCCGTTACGCCCTTGTTTCTTGGCCACATACAAGGCGGCATCGGCGCGTTGCAGCAGGGCCTCGGCAGAGTTTTCGGCGTTGGGTTGCTGGCTGACCACGCCGACACTGATAGTGACATGCCCCAGCGGCGAGTACGCATGCAGCAGCTTTAGCGCCGCCACGGCCTGCACCACCTTGCGTGCCATGGCCTGGGCGCCTGCGCTGTCGGTCATGGGCGCGAGAAAGACAAATTCTTCACCGCCATAACGGGCCACCAGGTCGCTGGAGCGGCAGACGGTGGCGGCCAGGGTCTGGGCGATCTGGCGCAGGCAGGCATCGCCAGCAGGGTGGCCGTAACCGTCGTTGTACGGCTTGAACCAATCCACATCCATGATCGCCAGTGCCAGCGGCGCGCCAATGCGTTGTGCCCGTGCCCACTCCTGCGCCAGCACATCATCGAAGTGGCGGCGGTTGGCGATGCCGGTCAGCGCATCGGTCAGGCTCAGGGTTTCCAGTTTGGTGTTGAGCACCTGCAGTTCTTCGGTACGTTGTGCCACCCGCTGTTCCAGTTCGCGCTCGGAACGTTGCAGGGTTTGCACAAGCTGCTGCTGGGTGCGCAGCAGTTCTTCGCGTACCCGCGCTTTTTCCCGGCGCATCACGTTGTAGCGGTCGGCGAGGGCAAAGGCCAGCAGGAGCATTTCCATGGCCGAGCCGAGCTGCAGGCCATCCACGGTAAACAGGTTGGTGGGCATGATGCCCATGGCGCGCAGGGAGGTCATGGCGCCGCCGAGCATCAGCAAGGCAAAGGCACCGAGAAAAAAGTAAGCACTGCGCTGGCGTTTGACTGCCGCCGTAATACCTACCGCCACCACCACCAGCGCGGTGGCCAGGTTGAGCACAATGGCCGCGCGGGAGAACAGTGGCAGGGCCATGGCATAGGCAATCGGGGTCAGCAGGTAGAGCGCCACCAGAGCCAATAGCAGGCGATCCACCCGTGGCAGCAACTGTTGGGTGCCGAGCATGCGCCGCATAAACAGCAGCATGGCTGCCAGGGCCAGGGACGTGCCCGCGTAGTAGAAGATATTCGAGTTCAGTGGCACGCCACCCAACTGCAGGTCTGGCGCCAGGCCGTTCTTGATCGCCAGCGCGGCAAAGGTGCAGGTTGCAAAGGTGATGTACAGCAGGTAGATGCGCTCGCGCAGGGACACCAAGAGCATCAGGTTGAACAGAATCATTGCCGTGGCGATACCGAAGTACCACGCCTGGCCGACGTAGTCGTCGCGCTCATGGGCGTGGTAGGCCGCTGGTGTCCACAGCTGCAAGGGAATCAGCAGGCCGACGCTGGACTCCATGCGCAGGTAAATCACCTGCTCGGATTGCGCCGCCAGGGTGATGGGAAAGATGAAATTGCGGTTGGGGTAAACCTTGCTGCTGGCCGGCATATCGCAGCCGGTGAGCACCGCCTGGTAGTGGCCCTGTGCATCGGGCAGGTAGGCCTGGATCGACGAGATACGCGGATTTTCCACCGCCAGCATGCGCTGCACGGCACTGGCGCTGCCGTTACGCAGCGGCACTCGCAGCCAGTACGCCGAGCGGGTAAACCCCAGGCCCAGGGCGCTGCTGGCCGGCAGATCGGTTTTAAAACGGCTGGCTATCTCGGGGCGCTGCACATCGGCCAGGGTCAGGCTGCGCTCGGGGTCTTCGAGCAGGGCGATAAAGGCAGTGAGCGACGCCGGTTGTTCGGTCAGTACGGCGGCATCCAGTGGCGCGACCGCCCAGGCGGGCGAGCCCAGCGCACTGACCAGCAACAGCAGGCCGCCGAGCAAAAGCCGGCGTAGGCGGGAAACATCCATTTAACGAAAACCACAGGCCGTAAAGGCGGGGCAGTTTACAAGAGCGCCGGTGAGGACAGCAAAAGCCGCCTGTCGACGCCTACGGCTGCTTGAGTTTGCCGGTTTGGCTGGCTAATCTCGCATAAACACGTAAATTCAGGCGCTACCATGCAAAGCAATCTCGCCGTTACCGATCTGCCCCAGGTTCGCCGGCAGAAGATCTTGTTGCTGCTTGAGCGCGACGGCCGGGTGTTGGCCAGTGAGCTCAGCACGCACTTTGCGGTATCCGAAGACACCATTCGCCGCGACCTCACGGAGCTAGCCAATGCCGGGCTGGTGCAGCGCGTACATGGCGGGGCGCTGCCGCGGCCCAAGGATTCCGGCAAAAGCTACTTTGCCCGTCTGCACGAAACCGACGAGATGAAACGCCAACTGGCGCAACTGGCTGCCCAGCAGGTGTGCGATGGCCAGGTGGTGATTTTTGACTCCGGCACCACGCCCCTGCATATCGCCCGCTCGCTGCCCCTGGATATTCGCCTGACGGCCGTTACCGCCTCGCCGATGACGGCTGTGGCGCTGGCCGACTACCCGGGCGTCAGCGTGATTCTGGCCGGCGGCCAACTGAACCCGGCAACCATGGCTACCAATGGCCGCGAAGCCCTGGAGCTGATTCGCGGCATCAAGGCCGATCTGCTGTTTACCGGCGTGTGCGCGCTGCACCCGGAAATCGGCCTGACTTCGCCACGTTTTGAAGAGGTGGAGCTCAAGCAGGCCCTGCTCGACAGCGCCTCGCAGGTGATCGCCGTTACCACCGCCGACAAGCTGGGGGCGGTGGAGCCTTTTGTGATCGCGCCGTGCAACCGCGTGCATACGCTGTATACCGAAGCCCGGGTGCCGACCGGCGACATCGACGACTACCGCCGCCTGGGACTCAAGGTTGTGGTGGCGTAGGGTCCACCACTGTCAACGAGTCCCCAGTAAGGTAGAACTGCCCACCCGCCACATAGTGCAGGCTGCGCCAGATGGGGGCGGCGTTTTCGAACTGCCAATGGCCATCGGCAAACGCGCGGGTATCGGCCCAGGCACCGACCACCTCGGCGATAAACAGGTCGTAGGTTTGCTGGTTGTGCGGTTCGGGAATCAGGCGGCACGCCAGCCAAGCCGAGCAACCAGCAACAAAGGGCAGGTCGTGCCCTGCAAACTCCAGTAACTGCACGCCGGCGCGCTCGAGTTTATCAGGCTGCTCGCTCAGGCTGTGGGTGCCTACCGCATGGGTCAGCTGGGCCTGGGCGGCAGTGGGAATCTGGATGACAAACTCGCCGCTGCCTTCGATCAGGGCACGGGTGCGGGTCATCTTGTCCACCACGACGGTGAGCTTGGGCGGCATAAAGTCCAAAGCACAGGCCCAGGCGGCGGCCATGACATTGCTTTCGCCCTGGTGGCGGGCAGATACCAGCACGGTCGGGCCGTGATTAAGCAGGCGATAGGCTTTGGCGAGGTCTACGGGGGCGATGGTGGTAGCGGGCATGGGCGCGTCTCTCTGGCTGAGCGCGGGATGGTAGCGGTCGCTTGTCATGCAGTGGAAGTGTGAAAAACCGTCTCCTTTCCTACAGAGCGTTCGGCTTTGCAATATTGCCGTTCAGGGGTACAGTCTTTTGCGTTAGTCGTGTCGGTCAATTGACCGAGAGGAGCGCTGTATGGCTACCCGTAAAACCGCTCAGCCGCCTGTTAAAAGCACGGTCAAGAAGGGCCAGTACGCCAAGGCGGATAGTCCCGTTGCCGATGCCGTCGCTGAAGAAGCCGGGCTTTATCAGTACACCGCGCCCACCGCGCCCACCGCACCCTGGCCCACTTTGTATGCCTCACAAGCCTCTGGTATCGACGAGTTTCACGCCATTACCCAACTGATGGAGGGGATGACGGATGAACAACAGGTCAGCATTATTCGCCACGGTTTGAGTGCCAGCGTGGCGCGCAGCCTGGGACAGACCTTCGCCATTTCCGTGGCTGAACTGGCCAAGGTGTTGTTGGTATCGGAGTCGACCCTCACCCGTAAAAGCCGCGATAACGCCTTGCTCGACCCGTCCGCTACCGAACGCATGATGCGTATCGCCAGCATCACGGCGCTGGCCACCGACGTGTTCGAAAACTCGAGCCAAGCCATCGCCTGGATGACCCGCGCCAACGTAGCCCTTGGTGGTGAGGCGCCGTTGTCGTTGTGTGACAACGACATCAGTGCCAAGCAGGTGCGACGGGTGTTGCGGGCCATCGAATACGGCGGCGTGGTGTGATGCGAGCCTGGCGCCTGTGCAAGGCCAAGTGGGCCGATAACTTCGATGGTATGGGCGCGGCCCTGGAAGGTGGGCGGTGGAATGTCCAGGACGTCCCCGCCATTTACCTGGCCCTGGACTCTTCTACCTGTGTGCTGGAAACCTTTGTCCACCAGAGCGGCCCGCCGCAGATTGCCATGGTGATGGTGGAAATTGAGCTGCCGGATGACGTCAGCTTGTATGCCAGGCCGTCGCTCAGTGAGCTACCGGTAGGCTGGGAC
>JBCECW010000334.1:0-5119 GCA_039207785.1 Pseudomonas sp.
GGTTCCCGTCTCGCCGGACAGGTGATGCTTCGGCAAACGCGGCGCCAGCACCACCTTCAGCATGGACGAAGGTATACGCGCCGATGTCAGTGCCGACAGCCTGAGCCAGCTGCGCGTGCTATTGCCCGACGGGGTTTGCACCGCCGGCAATTCCAGCCAGCAGAACGATGCCGCCGCCGGTTGCCTGGTGGTGTCAGCCGAGTATGCCCAGCGCTACAACCTGCAACCGCTGGCGCGCCTGGTGGACTGGAGCGCAGCCGGCTGCGACCCGGCGCGCATGGGCATCGGCCCGGTGCCGGCGGTGGCCAAGCTGTTGCAGCGCCAGCAGCTGGCACTGGCGGACATGGACCTGATCGAGGTCAACGAGGCCTTTGCTGCCCAGGCCCTGGCCGTGCTGTGTGAGTGGCGCCTGGACGATATCGACCGGGTCAACGTCAATGGCTCGGGCATATCCCTGGGCCATCCGATTGGCGCCACCGGGGTGCGCATCATGACCACCCTGCTCCACGAAATGCAGCGCCGTGACGCCCGTTATGGCCTGGAAACCATGTGCATCGGTGGCGGCCAGGGCATGGCCGCGCTGTTCGAGCGGGTGTAAGGGCGATGATGAACTGGATTGAAGTCAACGGCGGCGTGCTGCGCTACCAACTGCGCCGCGCCAGTGCCAGCGCCCAGGTGACCACGGTGCTGATCCATGAAATGGGCGGCAGCCTGGAGAGTTGGAATATCGTGTGCGCCGGCCAGCCGGCGGATATGACGTTGCTGCGTTATGACACCCGCAGTGCCGGGCTGTCGGAAAAGGTCATGGGCGAGCTGGATATCGACACCCATGTTGCCGACCTCGCCGCCCTGCTCGACGCCTTGGCCATCCAGCAGCCGGTGGCGCTGGCCGGGGTGGCGGTAGGGGCGGCCATCGCCATTCGTTTTGCGGCCCGTTATCCGCAGCGGGTCAGCCATGTGCTGGCGATGGCGCCGGCCTGTGGCGTAGCCGCCGAAGCCCGCGCGGGGGCATTGGCCACCGCCCAGCGTATTCGCCAGGAAGGCCTGCGCCAGCTGTTGCCAGCGCTGCTGGAAAAAACCTGGCCCGAGCCGCTGCGCAGCGATCCGCAGGTATTTCACACCTATAGAAATCGCTGGCTGGCGGCCGACCCGGAAGGCTTCGCCGCCACTTTCAGCATGCTCGCCGGGCTGGCATTGGAAGCGGATCTGCCGCGCTTGCCGGCACGCACCCTGCTGGTGGCCGGCCAGTACGATGGCTTGCGCCCGCCCGCCGAGATCCAGCGCCTGGCCGCCTTTGCGCCGCATATCGAGGCGCTGACGGTGGCCTCGGGGCACTTTATGCCGGTGCAAAGCCCGCAATTGGTGCTGCAGCTGCTGCGCCAGTTCATCGTGCTGAATCGCAGTGGCGCGGCTATCTACCAGGAATTTATCGCCCACCCGCCCTATCGCGTGGGCGCGGCCGGGCACGCCGCGTAAGGCGTGCTGTTAACGGCTGCTTAAGGGCCACTTAGGCAGATCGCAAAAGCCGCCAGCCAGGCGCAGCGGCATACTCACTTGCAACCGTGTTTATAAAAACAATGAGGAACACCGCCATGATGCAGTCGCGCATGATCGGAGATATCAAGGTCACCCGCATTCTGGAATACGCCGGCCCTACCCACGACCCGGCGTTTCTATTCCCCAGCATGGAACCGGGCGTGCTCGCCGAGCACCAGCAGCTGATGGCGCCCAACCACTGGGTGCCGCATATGAACAAGCTGATCGTCACCATCCAGTTCTGGATCGTGCATGTGGGCGGCAACATCATTGTGGTGGACACCGGGGTGGGCAATTTCAAACCCCGCGCCGGCATCCCGCGCATGAATATGCTCAACACCCTGGTACGCGAGTGGATGATTGCCGCCGGCGCGCCGCCGGAAAAGGTTACCCATGTGGTGATCACCCACCTGCATGCCGACCATGTGGGCTGGAACACCACCTGGCAGGATGGCCGCTGGGTGCCGACCTTCCCCAACGCGCGCTATTACCTGCCCAAGGATGATTTCGACTTCTGCCACGCCGGCAAGAACAAGGAAAACGGCGTGATCGACGTGTTCGGCGACTCGTTCTTCGACAGCGTGATGCCCATCGTCAACGAGGGCCTGGCGCAGATGATCAGCCCTGGCCAGGAAATTGCCGATTGCCTGGTGGTGGAAGCCGCCCACGGCCACAGCCCCGGCCAGGTGGTATTTCGGGTGCGCGATGGTGGCGAGGAAGGCGTTTTCTGCGGCGATATCCTGCACAGCCCCGTGCAGATCGTGCGGCCGGATATCAACTCCGGTTACTGCATCTGGGAAGACACAGCGCGGCAAACCCGCCTGGCCTTTCTCAACCAGGCGGCCGACAGCGAAACCCTGATCATGCCGGTGCATTTCGGTGAACCGCATTGCGGCTATATCCGCCGCCAGGGCGATGGCTTTGTCTTCGAGGGCGCGCCCTGGTAAGCGGCACCGCCGCGCCGGGCGGCCTGGACCGACGAACGTCGGCTAGGCAGGCCCGGCACCAGCCATTACTGTGGCCCATCACTTGGCAAGAAGTACCCGACCATGGCGATGCATTTCGATATCACTGATTTCCGCTTGTTTATCAATATTGCGGAAACCAGCAGCCTTACCCGTGGCGCGGAGCGTTCGTTTCTCTCCGTGCCCGCCACCAGCAACCGCATCAAGAACCTGGAAGACAACCTGGGCATGCGCCTGCTGGAGCGCTCGCCGCAAGGCGTAACCCTGACCAACGCCGGCAAGACCTACCTGCAACACGCACGCATCATCCTGTCGCAACTGGAAATGCTCACGGGCGATCTGCAGCAATACGCCATCGGCCTCAAGGGCCAGCTGCGCCTGCTGGCCAATACCACGGCCATTACCGAATACCTGCCGCCGGTGGTGGGCGAAGACCTGAAAAGCCACCCGGACGTGCATATCGACATGCGCGAGCGCCTCTCCGATGACATCGTGCGCAGCATCCGTGAGGGCAGCGCCGACCTGGGCATCGTTTCCGGCAGCGTGGTGACCGAGGGTTTGCAAAGCGTGCCGCTGGTGTCCAGCCGCCTGATGGTGATCGCCCCCGAGGGCCATCCGATCCTGCAAAACCAGGAAGTGTTCTTCAAGGAGGCGCTTAACTACGCCTTTGTGTCCCTGCTCGAAGGCAGTGCCATCCATGTGTTTCTCAGCCGCGCGGCGGCGGCGCTGCATATTCCGCTGACCATCCGTATCCAGGTGGCCAGCTCGGACGCCATCTTCCGTATGGTGGAAGCCGGCGCCGGTATCGCCATCGTGCCGCAGGCCGGCTTCGAGCGGCTCAAGGGCCGGCAGAATATCGGCTCCTGCAAGCTGCTCGACCCCTGGGCAGTACGCACCTTCCAGCTTTGCGCGCAGGACTTCGATGGCCTCTCGGCGTTCGCCCGCGACTTCGCCGACAGCCTGATCGACTGGTACCGCAAGCCGGCATAAGCCGCCCCAAACGCTCCCCCCTACAGCGATCGTGCATTGGCTTAACGTGAGGTTAAGCCGCGCTTTCACAGAGCGAAATTGTCGCCACGCCACGGCTCTGCGAGCCTTGCTGCGCAGAACGATAAGGACAAAAACCATGAGCACACCCCGCTGGCAACACCGCCCGCAAGGTTCCAACTGGGGCGATTTCGGCCCCGACGACCAACGCGGCCGCCTTAACCTGCTAACCCCGGAAAAAGTCCTGCAAGGCATTGCCGAGGTCAAGCAGGGCCTGGCCTTCTGCCTGAGCCTGCCGCTGGACTACCCCGGCGGCAACGCCATGAACGTCAACCGCCTGCCGCCGATCCTGCGCCCGCTGCTGCGCAAGGGCGGCGTCAATATGAACTATGAGTACCAGCGTATTCAGCACGGTCGCCCGGACGTGCTCAGCGACGACCTGGCCATCCTGCATCTGCAGTACTCCACCCAGTGGGATGCCCTCTCCCACGTTGGCGCCCTGTTCGATGCCAATGGCGATGGCATTGCCGAGCCGCTGTACTACAACGGCTTTACCGCTGGCGGCGATGTAGAAGGCCCGAGCGAGCTTCACGACTGCGGTATCCAGGGCGAAATCAAACCCCACAGCACCTCGTGCGCCCATGCCCTGGGCATCGAGCGCATGGCCGAAACCTGCGTGCAGGGCCGTGGCGTGCTGATCGACCTGCACCACCACTTTGGCCTGGCGCGTACCCATATCGGTTACGACCAGCTGATGCGCGTGCTGGAAGCCGACCATGTGGAGGTGGAAAGTGGCGATATCGTCTGCCTGCATACCGGTTACGCCGAGGCGCTGCTGGGGATGAACAAGAACCCCGATCCCAAGGTGCTGGAAAGCCTGGCGGCGGTGCTCGATGGCAACGACTCGCGGCTGTTGAACTGGATCACCGACAGCAACCTGGTGGCCATCGCCGCCGACAACTACTCGGTGGAAATCTTCCCCAACGGCAATGGCGACGACTGCTGCTCGGTGATGCCGTTGCACCACCACTGCCTGTTCAAACTTGGCGTGCACCTGGGCGAGCTCTGGCACCTGACGCCACTGGCCAACTGGCTGCGCGCCAATGGCCGCAACCGCTTCCTGCTCACCGCCCCGCCGCTGCGCCTGCCGGGCGCCGTGGGCGCGCCGCTTAACCCTGTTGCCACCGTATAGAACCTGGAGACCTACCGTGTCGAAACAACGCGTACTGATTACCGGCGGTGCCTCCGGCATTGGCGCCGCCATTGCCCAACGCTGCCGCGACGACGGCTATGAGCCGGTGATTATCGACCGTATCGGCGACGGCCTGATCGCCGACCTCAGCGATACCCAAGCCACCGCCGCTGCATTGGAAGCCGCCCTGGCCGATGGGCCGATCACCCGTCTGGTGAACAACGTCGGCATGGTCTGCCCCAATGCGGCGGACGAGCAAAGCTTCGAAGAGCTGGAAAAGGTCTGGGCCCTCAACCTGCGCTGCTCGCTGCAATGCATGCAGGCGCTGTTGCCGGGTATGAAGGAGGCGGGCTTTGGGCGGATTGTGAATATGTCCTCACGTGCTGCGCTGGGTAAGGAACTGCGTACCGCCTATGCCGCCACCAAGGCTGGACTGATT
>JBCECW010000335.1:0-5099 GCA_039207785.1 Pseudomonas sp.
GGTCGATATAGGTGTCGATCCACACCGAGGGCATATTGTTCTCGGCCTCGAAGTAACGCAGATTCTGCCGCACTTTCAGGTCGTCGCTAAAGGCATGCTCGAAGCGGTAGCCGATATCCCAAGCCTCGATCTCGGCTTTGTCGTAACCCGGCTCACCGAGAAAGGTGTGGCGGGAAATATGGCCATTGGGGTTATGGGTAATCGTGCCGCTGGCTGGCAGGCCATAGACGTAGGCGGTGCGGCTTTTCTGGTAGGTGGCGAGCAGGGTCAGGCTGGTGTCTTCGCTCGGTTGCCAGGTGAGCGAGGGGGCAATAAAGGTGCGGTCGTCTGGCACATGGTCGGTGGTGGTGTCGCTTTTGCGTTCCAGGGCGGTAAAGCGGTAGCTGAGGGTATCGCTCAATTCCCCGCCATGGTCGGTGGCGATCTGGTTGCGGTCGTTGCTGCCGCTTTCCACCTTGATTTCATGCAGCTCGTCGCGGGTCGGCAGCTTGCTGACCACGTTGATAATGCCGCCCGGTGCCGCCTGACCAAACAGCACCGAGGACGCGCCGCGCAGCACTTCGATGCGCTCCATACCGTAGGTTTCCTGGGAGCCGTCGTAGATATTGCCCATATAGCGCATGCCATCGCGGTAGGTGTTGCCGGTGATTTGAAAACCGCGCAGCACAAAGGAGTCGGTGGTGCGGTCGTCGGCCTCGGTGGCAATTACCCCGGCGGTGTAGCCCAGGGCATCGCGCAGGTTCTGCGCGTGGATATCGGTGATCTGGTCGCGGGTGACCACGGAAATCGACTGCGGCGTTTCAATGATCGGTGTATCGGTTTTGGTCGCAGTGCTGGCGGCCTTGGCCACATAGCCGGAAACCGGGGCGTAGGCCGATTGCTCGGCGTTGCCATTGATGGTGGCGCCCGGCAGGCTGAGCGCGCCGTCTGGCGGCAGCGGTTGCAAGGTCAGGGTGGTGGGCGAGGTGCGGCTAAAGCCATAGCCGCTGCCAGCCAGCAGGCGTTGCAGCGCTTGTTCAGCACTTAGCTCGCCGCTGACTGCCGGGGCGCGGCCGCTCAAGGCTTCGTCGCTGGTGCGCAGCACGGCAATGCCGGTGACGGCGGTAAATTCGCCGAGGGCATCGAGCAGCGGTTGGGCGGCAATGGCAAAGTGAAAACGCTGGGCGGCGGGTGCTTGCTGCGTAGCGCTGTCAGAGGCGCTTTGCGCAAAGCTGGGCGTGACCAGCAGGGCGCTGGTCAGCAATGACAGGGTTAGAGGCCGTGTGAGGGCGCGGCGGCTTGGCATTGTTATCTCCCCCAAGGAGTCTGCGTGACAAATGCGAACGGTTCGCTGCCAACACAACGGCCAGGCCGATGCTTTCCCTCATTTATTTTTCAATTATTTTTCGCCTAGCGATAAATCAGCAGCGCCAGGCCGGGAATGCGCCGGGTTTTCAGCTGCAGGCTGGTGGTTAGCGCCTCCAGCAAGGCGGCCGGATCATTGGCCCGGAAGGCGCCGGACAAACGCTGCTGGCGCAGGCTCTCATCGAGCAGGATCACGCGGGTGCCGCTGATACGTTGCAGGCTGTCGAGCACCTCGCCCAGCGGCGCGCGATCAAATAACAGCAGGCCGCGTTGCCAGGCCAGGGCGCGGCCACTGTCTACCGCCAGCGGCGTGCTGAGTTGCCCGGCGTGCAGACGTACTTGTTGTTCCGGCTCCACGGAAAACCGTTGGCCGGAGCCTTTGGCCTGCACTTCCACGCGGCCGCGCATCACCGTGACCGAAGGCTCAGCACCGCTGCTATCGACGGCAAAGGCGGTACCCAGCACGCGGGTACTGAGCTGGGGGCTATGCACGATAAAAGGCCGCTGCGCATCGTGTTGCACATCGAACCAGGCGCGGCCGCGCAGCAGGTGTACTTCACGGCGGGTGGTGCTTAGCTGCACATCCAGGGCGCTGTCGGCATCCAGCAGCACCTGGCTGCCGTCGGCCAAGGTGAGCTGTTGCTGCACACCCGGCGCGCTGGCGTAGTCGGCGGTCGCCCGCTGCCAGATGCCGGGGTCGCGCCACAGGCCGACAGCCATCACCGCCAATAAACAGCAGGCCGTCGCCAGCGCCGGACGCTGCGCCTGACGCCAATAGCCGGCACGGCGCGACGGCCGATGCCAGCCGCTGGCGGCCATCTGTTGCGCCGGTTCGCGCAACTGTTGCCACAGGGTTTCTACCGCTTGAAAGGCTTCGAGGTGGCGCGGGTCACTGTCCAGCCAACGGCGAAAGGCAATGCGCTCGCTGGCCGGCAATTGCGGGTTTTGCAGGCGCACATACCAGGTGCTGGCGGCGTGCTGAATGGCGCGGTCGGAAGAGGGATTCACGTCGGGCGTTTCTCGTGAAGGAATACCGCTACAACGTGTGAGCGCACTGCAACCCTCATAGGAAATCTCGCTGGCAATGTTGCAGAGCCCGAATCATGTCTTTTTCCACGGTGCTGATGGAGACGCCCAACTGGCTGGCGATGGTCGCATAGGGCAGGCCGTCGACGCGACTGAGCAAAAACACCTGCTGGGCGCGGCGCGGCAATTTATGCAGGTGCTGCACCAGGGCATCGAGCTCCTGGCGCGCTGAGGCCTGGCGGTCCAGCTCGGCGCCGGGTTGTTCTTCGTCGTGCACCTGCACGGCATAGCGGCTGCGCACCTGGCGCGCACGCACATGGTCCAGGGCCAGGTTCTGCGCGGTGCGAAACAGCAGGCTACGGTCGTTGTCGTCCAGTTGCCGGTGCCACAGGCGCAGGAAGGTGTCCTGCGCCACATCCTCGGCCGCGCTGCGGTCGCCGACGATACGCCGGATCAACTGCAACAGGCGGCCCTGTTCCCGCAGGTACAGGGTGAGGAAGGGCGACGGCTTGCTCATGGCCGGGTTTAGAAGCTGTATTTGGCGGTGAGCATAAAGTTGCGCGGGTCGCCGTAGGAGTCGCCGCCGTAGAGGTAGTCGTTGGAGATGGAGGAGTAGTACTTGCGGTCGAAAATGTTGTTGGCATTGACCTGCAGGTCGAGGTTCTTCGTCGCCTGATAGCCCGCCATCAGATCGGCCACATAGTAGGCGCCTTGTTCCAGGCGGTAGCGGGTGCCGTCGGCCACCGCAAAATCGTTGTACATACGGCTCTGCCACGACACGGTGCCGCCAACCCGCAGTTTTTCCAGTTCGCCTTTGAAGCGGTAGCTGGTGGTGAGTTTGAACAGATGGGCAGGCGAGTCGGTGTCGAACTGCTTGTTAACCAATTCAGGATGTTTTTCGTCCTTGATGGTGTGCACGCGGGCATAGGTATAGCCGCCGCCGATTTGCCAGTTCTCGGTGAGCGCGCCTTGCAGCTCGAGGTCGATACCTTGGCTGCGAACTTCGCCGGAGGCCTCATAGCAGGTGTACTGTTTGGCGTTGCATTGCGTGGTGTCGGTCAATTCTACGGCTCGGTTTTCCTGGTCGACACGGAACAGCGCCACGCTGGCATTCAGGGCTCCGTCGAAGTACTCGCCCTTCATGCCGATTTCGTAGTTCTTGCCGGTGATCGGGGTGACCGGCGTACGGGTGCGGTCTTCCTCGGCCTGGGGCGTGAAGATGTCGGTGAAGCTGACATACACCGAGTGATGCTCGTCCAGGTCGTAGATCAGCCCGGCGTAGCGGGTCACATTGCGGGTGACTTTGTAATCGCCATCTTTGGCGTCGAGGCCATCGCGGTTGTCGTAGTCATACCAATCAAGGCGGCCACCGAGGATAAGTTTTAGCGGGTCGGCCAGGTCGAGGCGAGTGGTCACATAAACGCCGTCCTGGGTGGCGACGCTGCGGCTTTTGCCGGCACTCACAAAGTCTGGCTTGGCGTTCGACGGCCAGTACATGTCATACGGCGAGTAGTTATGGGCGGTGTTGTCGTAGATACGCTCGCTGGCGCCCACCACCAATTCATGGGTGCGGCCAAATGCCTGGAATGGACCGCTGGCAAAGCCGTCTACGCCGATCTGGTTTTCCTCGGTGTACGACTGCCAAACGGTGCGCTGCAAGGTGCCACCCCAGCGCGACTGGTACGAACCGGAAAACAGGCCATTCTGCTCGGCGTAGTTGGCGTTGAGTTGCAGCTTCCAGTCGTTCGCCAAGTGATGGCGCAACTCGGCGAACAGGGTGTTGGTTTCCTGCTTCTTGTTTTCCCAGTCGGTGCCGGGATTGTAAGAGCGCGAGTAGTTCAGGTGGTGGCCATCCAGGCCGACCATGGCGGCGCCCCAGTAGTAGTTGGTTTTGTCTTTCTGGTTCGAATAACCCAGGGTCAGTGTGGTGTCTTCGCTAAGGTCGGCTTCGGTGACGGCGTAGAACAGGCTGTGACGGTCCACGGCATTGTCGACAAAGCTGTTGGCGTCGTTGTACGAGGTCACTACCCGGCCGCGCAGGGTGCCGCTGTCGTTCAGCGGGGTGGAGGCGTCGAGTTCGCCGCGGTAGTCATCCCAGCTACCGGCTGCGCCGGTGAGGGTGACTTTCTGCTCGGCCAGTGGGCGCTTGCGAACCAGGTTGATAGCGGCGGACGGATTGCCCGCGCCGGTCACCAGGCCGGTAGCGCCACGCACGATTTCAACCCGGTCGAACATCGCCAGGTTCGGTTGCACGCCCACGTTCCAGCCGTCGTAGCCGCTGGGGATACCGTCGTACATCAGGTTGTCGATATCAAACCCGCGCGAGGTGTATTTCTGCCGGCCCGGGCCGCTGGAGGTGTCGAGGAACAGACCTGGGGTTGCCGCCACCACATCGTTGATGTTGGTCATGGCCTGATCGTCCATGCGCTGGCGGGTAATCACGGTAACGGCCTGCGGGGTTTCGCGCAGGGTCAGCGGCAGCTTGGTGGCGGTGGCCATCGAGCCGGTGGTGTAGGACTGGGTGCCTTCGGTGGTGGCAGCGCCCGTCAGGCTCTGGCCGTCGATCATGGTCGCGCCGAGTTGCATGCTGGCGGCCGGTTCTTCGTCCTTGGCCGGGGTTTCCTCGGCATAGGCGGCCTGGCCAACCCACAGGCTAAGAACGATGGCCGACGCCAGCGGCGAGAGGTGATGACGGTGCATATAAAGAGTCCTGTGCGGATTGTTATAGG
>JBCECW010000336.1:0-5091 GCA_039207785.1 Pseudomonas sp.
GGCGTAGACGGGTAAATAAAAAAGGCCGATCTGAGATCGGCCTTTTTCGTTGCTGCGGTGCTTAGACGGCGATGTTCAGGGTGACCTGGATATTGCCGCGAGTGGCGTTGGAGTACGGGCACACCAGGTGCGCGGCGTCTACCAGGGCTTGTGCTTCGGCGCGGTCGAAACCTGGCAGGCTGATATTCAGTTCCACTTCCAGACCAAAGCCACCAGGGATCTGGCCAATGCCTACCTTGCCGGTGATGGAACTGTCGGCAGGCAGTTGTTTTTTCTGCTGGCCGGCAACGAATTTCAGGGCGCCGATAAAGCAGGCTGAGTAGCCAGCGGCAAACAGTTGTTCCGGGTTGGTCGCTTCGCCACCTTGGCCACCCAGTTCACGTGGGGTGGTGAGTTTGACGTCGAGGATGCCGTCGGACGAAACAGCGCGGCCGTCGCGGCCACCGGTGGCAGTTGCAGTGGCGGTGTACAGGGCTTTGATGGTTTGCATGGTGATTCTCCGATTATCTAGTCTGTTGGCTTGCTAAAGTTTTGTGCACTAAGCAGTGCGTGAGGTGAAAGTTAGTGTCTATTTAGTTTGCGCGCAAGATAAATAATTGGATTAATTTGATCTAGAGATTTGATGCGATAGTTATAAGCGTCTAGATCGCGTTCTGCAGGCCGTTGCGCAGGGCTACCAGATCGGTTTTCAGCTCCAGCAATTGCTCGGGTTGTTGCTCCGAGGCTTTCAGAATGCAGGCGGGAATGTTCAGCGCTTGTTCCTGCAGGGCACGGCCTTTGTCGGTAAGGCGCAGTTCCACCACGCGCTCATCCTGGCTGCTGCGGGTGCGGGTCAGCAGGCCCTCGGCTTCCAGGCGCTTGAGCAGGGGCGTGACGGAGCCGGGGTCGGTCAGCAGGTGCTGGCTAAGCTCGCCCACGGTAATGCCGTCGGCTTCCCATAACACCAGCATGGCCAGGTACTGCGGGTAGGTCAGGTTCAGCGCTTGCAGCAGCGGCTTGTACACCTTGGTCATCGCCAGCGAGGTGGAATACAGCGCAAAGCACAGTTGGTTTTCCAGTTTGAGCTGGTCGGGCGTGGCCATGGCAACCTCCTGTGTAAAGCATGATCGAAAGGTGGCAACGTTAGCGCGCTTATGTTTATTGCGCCATGTTTAGTCGCCACCTTACATCCTGAAGCCTTCAACAATATGTTCCGCCAGCGTGTCGCTGACCGGCGACTGGGTGCGCGGGTTGCGCAGCAGCACGATGCTGCACAGCGGTAATTCCGGCAGCCCTTCGGCTTCGCCGAGAATGCGCAGGTCGGGGGTGATCAGGCTTTGCAACTGCGCCGTCACGGCCAGGCCGGCGCTGACCACCGCCATGATCGCCGACAGGCTGGGGCTGGTGTACGCCACGCGGTAGTCGCGCTCCATGGTCTCCAGCGCATTGCAGGCCCACATGCGGCAGAAGCAGTCGTTGTTGAACATGGCCAGCGGAATCGGCGTTTGCTCGTGGGGGCTAAAGCCCAGCGCCTCGGCCCAGACAAAACGCTCCTGGCGCAGCAATTGGCCAATCTCATCGCCGGGCATACGGGTGACAATGGACAAGTCCAGGTCCTGGCGTTGCAGTAGTTGCGACGAGGACTCGCAGTGCACTTCCACCTGCACCATCGGGTAGGCCTGGGCGAAGCGCGACAAAATGCCCGGCAGAAAACGCATCACATAGTCATCCGGCGTACCGATCCGCACCGAGCCGACCATATGGGGCTCGCGCAAGGTGTTAATCACCTCGCCGTGCAGCTTCAGAATGCGTCGCGCATAGCCCAGCAGCACCTGGCCCTCAGGGGTTAACCGCACCTGGCGGCCGTCGCGCTCGAACAGGGCGCGCTGCACCACATCTTCTTCCAGGCGCTTCATCTGCATGCTGACCGCCGACTGCGTGCGGTTCACCGCCTCGGCTGC
Organism: Pseudomonas sp.; assembly: GCA_039207785.1. Taxonomy (GTDB): domain Bacteria; phylum Pseudomonadota; class Gammaproteobacteria; order Pseudomonadales; family Pseudomonadaceae; genus Aquipseudomonas. The sequence goes on from JBCECW010000336.1 coordinate 1,941, forward strand.
GCGGGTAAAACCGCCGAGGTCGGCAATGGCCACAAAGGTGCGTAACAGTTCGCTGTCGATGCCGACGTAGCTGCTCATGGCGTCTCTCTCAACTTATCAAGCCAATTCATCAATGTGTGGAATGGATCGCATAAGAAACATTCGTTGGATTGATCTTAGCGGCGGGCAGAGACTTGCGCCATCCCCTAAGCGCAGCAGTTCGTCGCACACCTTCGGGGGCATTGCACATGGAGAGCTGAATCATGAAAGCGCAAAAAGGTTACGCCATCGCCGCCACCCTGCCACGGGCGAAAAACCGCCCATTGATTAATCTGTGGCTGCGTGCCTGGAAGCAAGTGAAACGCTGGCACGAACTGGCCGAACAACGCCGGATGCTGGCCAGCATGCCCGACGGTGCCCTGAAGGATTTGGGCCTGTCGCGTGCCGATGTGGAGCAGGAAGCCACGCGGCCGTTCTGGGATGACCCACGCAATGGTTAAGCCATCCAACAGACCCAAGGCGTTATGCTGCACCGCAAGCCCCAGCTAGGTGCAGCCGATGCCCACACCGCTTTCGCTATCCCTTAAACAGGCCCGCCGCCTCGCGCTAAGCGCCCAAGGTTTTGCCACACGCAGCAGCGCGACCGAGGTAAAGCCCGCGCGGCTCAATCAGTTACTCGATCGTCTGGGCGTGGTGCAGATCGACTCGGTTAACGCGGTGGTGCGTTCCCATTACCTGCCGATCTTTTCCCGCCTCGGCGCATACGCTCCCGATCTGCTTGAGCAAGCCGCCTGGGGGCGCGGCAAGCGGCGCACGTTGTTCGAATACTGGGGCCATGAAGCCTCGTTGCTGCCCTATGGACTGTACCCGCTGATGCGCTGGCGTATGCAGCGTGCAGCCCAGGGGCACGGCATCTACAGCCAACTGGCGGTCTTTGGTCGCGAACAGCCCGAGGTGGTGCAGCGCGTGCTGGCCACTGTGCGTGATGGTGGCGCCACTGGGGCTGGCGCGCTGAATACGCGGGTCGAGCGGGCCGGTCCCTGGTGGGATTGGAGCGCGGAAAAAATGGCCCTGGAATGGCTGTTTGCCGCCGGTGAAGTAACGGTAGCGGGGCGCCGCGGTTTCGAGCGCGTCTATGACCTGCCGGAGCGCGTGGTACCGAGTGCCTGGCTAAACCATGCCGACGTGCCCGAAGCCGATGCCCAGCACCAGTTATTGCTGCACTCGGCCAAGGCGCTGGGGGTGGCCACGGAAAAAGACCTGCGTGACTACTTCCGGCTCGACCCCAAGGACAGCCAGGCGCGCCTGGCCGAGCTGGTGGAGGCCGGCGCACTGCTGCCGGTGCAGGTGCAAGGTTGGGACAAAGTGGCCTATAGCCTGCCGGACCTGAGCATTCCTCGCTCGGTAAAGGCCTCGGCGCTGCTGTCGCCGTTCGATTCACTGGTATGGGAGCGGGCGCGTACCGAGCGGCTGTTCGACTTCCGCTACCGCCTGGAAATCTATACGCCGCAGGCCAAGCGCGTGTACGGCTACTACGTGTTGCCGTTTCTGCATAACGAACGGATTGCCGGGCGGGTGGATCTGCGCGCTGAACGCAGCACCGGGCGCTTGCTGGTGCATGCGCTGCATGAAGAAACGCCGGGGTTGGACGAGGAGGGCGTGCATGCCCTGGCGCGCAATCTATTGGCGATGGCGCGGTGGTTGGGGTTGGCGGAGGTGTGGGTGAATTGTCCGAAGGCGCTAAGTGCAAGGCTGCGGATCGTGCTGGCAAACCCCTCTCCCTAACCCTCTCCCCGGAGGGGCGAGGGGACTGACCGGCGTACGCCGATAGACTCCCCTCTCCCGCTTGCGGGAGAGGGGCTGGGGGAGAGGGGCTTTTATCTCTTCAAGGCGCAAACGGCGACTTGCTCAACACCACCCCGGTCTCGGCCACATAGTCATGCCAATGCTCCAGCAGCTCCTCCAGCTTCTGCGGCTCGCTCTTGGCCAGGTCATGAATCTCGCCGGGGTCTTTGCTCAGGTCATACAGCTGCCAGGTAGCAGGCCCCACCGGCGCGGGCAGGAACACGGCCTTCAAGTCGCCCTTGCGAATGGCGCGCATGCCGAATAGCTCCCAGCCGGTCACGGTATTTGCGTCGTGGATCTGCTCGGTCTCGCCGCTCAAATACCCCAGCCAGGATTTGCCACGCGGCTCGGCCACTTCACGGCCTCGCCATTTTTTCCCGGGGTGGCGCACGCCCGCCAGGTCGAGAATGGTCGGGGTGATATCCATCACCGTGCTGAACTCGCGCACGATCTGGCCCTGGCGCTCAAAGCCTGGGTAACGCACCAGCGCCGGCACGCGAATGCCGCCTTCGGTGGTAAAGGCTTTGTACAGGCGCGACGGCGCGGTGGCGGCCTGGGCCCAGCGTGGGCCGTACCAGACATAGGAGTTGGCGCGGCCGATATTTTCCAGGCTGTTGTCGTAGTAGGTGTCGAGGTACGTCAGCAGGCTTTCGCCAAATAGCGGGAAGGCTTCCAGCAGCAGGCCTTCGGCGCCGTTATCGGACATAAACAGCACAAAGGTGTTGTCCAGCTCGCCTTGCTGGCGCAGGTAGTCGGTCACGCGGCCGATATTCCAGTCCATGCGTTCCACCATCGCCGCATAGGTTTCCATGGTCCGCGCGGAAATCGCCCGTTGCTCGTCGCTGAGCTGCTGCCATTCCTTGTTTTGCGCCAGCACCGGGTGGGCTTCCACGTCTTCGGCCACCAGGCCCAGTTCCTTGAGTTTGGCCAGGCGTTCCTGGCGCAACACTTCGGGACCGGCGTCGTAGCGGCCTTTGTAATTGGCCACCACTTCGGCCGGCGCTTGCAGCGGCCAGTGCGGCGCGGAGAAGGGCAGGTAGGCGAAGAACGGCCGGGCCTGGTCGCGCTCCTTGAGGTATTGCAGCAGCTTGTCGCCAAAGGCATCGGAGGAATAGAAGTCGTCCGGCAGTTTGTCGACGAACTTGTCGTCCTCGATATACAGCACCGGCGTGCCCTTGATAATGCCTGGGGTGTTTTCGTCTTCCGGTGGCTCGTAGCCGTAGTGGTTGGCGGCCCCCGGCAGCAGCGAGAACGAACGCTCGAAACCACGGGCATGGGGCGCCAGGTCAGCGGTCAGGCCCAGGTGCCATTTACCCGCCATCAGGGT
>JBCECW010000337.1:0-5088 GCA_039207785.1 Pseudomonas sp.
GGCCAGGTGCACGCGGTCGTGCACGCTGACCACCAGCTGGACCACGCTGATGCGCCCGTCGCGTTCATCCATGCTGATTTTTTCGATATTGCCGTCGGCGGCGTTGACGCTGCTGGCCAGCAGGGCGATCAGGCCGCGCTGGTGTTCCAGCTCGATGCGCAGTTCGACGTTGAATTCGCCAACCACGTCCTTGGCCCACGACAGCTGGATGCACTTTTCCGGGTTCTGGCGAATGTCGCTGATGTTCCGGCAGCTTTCCAAGTGCACCACCATGCCTTTACCGGCGGAGAGGTGGCCAACGATGGGGTCGCCGGGAATCGGCGTGCAGCATTTGGCGTAGCTGAGCACCAGGCCCTCGGTGCCGCGAATGGCCAGCGGCCCTTCGGCGCTGGGTAGTTGTTCGCTTTCGCTGGCCAGCAGGCGGCGCGCCACGACATAGGCCATGCGGTTGCCCAGGCCGATGTCTTCAAGCAGGTCTTCGATCACGTCCAGGCGGTACTCGGCCAATACACCTTGTACCTGCTCGGCAGGAATCTTTTCCAGGTGGCTGTTGAGGCCGGCCAATACCTTGTTCAGCAGGCGTTCGCCCAGGCTGATGGACTCGGAACGGCGCTGCAGTTTCAGCGCGTGGCGGATATGCGTACGGGCCTTACCGGTGACCACAAAGTTGAGCCACGCCGGGTTTGGCCGCGCGCCAGGGGCGCTGACGATTTCGACGGTCGAGCCGCTTTGCAGCGGTTCGGACAGCGGCGCCAGACGGCGATTGATGCGGCAGGCGATGCAGCTGTTGCCGACGTCGGTGTGCACCGCGTAGGCGAAGTCCACCGCCGTGGAGCCCTTGGGCAGCTCCATGATCCGGCCTTTGGGCGTGAAGACATAGACCTCGTCCGGAAACAGGTCGATCTTCACGCTCTCGATGAATTCCAGCGAGTTGCCGGCGCGTTGCTGCAGCTCCAGCACGCCTTTCACCCACTGGCGGGCGCGGGCATGGCTGCCCTTGGGCTGCTCGTCGTCGTTGGACTTGTACAGCCAGTGCGCGGCGATGCCGTTGTTGGCCATCTCTTCCATTTCGCGGGTGCGGATCTGGATTTCGATGGGCACGCCATGCATGCCGAACAGCGTGGTATGCAGCGACTGGTAGCCGTTGGCCTTGGGAATGGCGATGTAGTCTTTGAAGCGACCAGGCAACGGCTTGTACAGATTGTGTACGGCGCCGAGTACGCGGTAGCAGGTGTCGACCTTGTCGACGATGATGCGGAAGGCGTAGACGTCCATGATTTCGTTGAACGCCCGGCGCTTGCCACGCATCTTCTGGTAGATGCCGTACAGGTGTTTTTCGCGGCCGACCACTTCGCCTTCCATGCCTTCGCGGGCCAGGCAGTGGGTCAGCGACTCTTCGATCTTGTTGACGATTTCCTTGCGGTTGCCGCGGGCGCGTTTTACCGCCTGGCGAATGCGCTCGGAGCGCATCGGGTGCATCGCCTTGAAGCCCAGCTCTTCGAATTCCACGCGCATGCTGTGCATGCCCAGCCGGTTGGCGATGGGGGCGTAGATTTCCAGGGTTTCCTTGGCGATACGGCGGCGTTTTTCTCCGGCCAGTACTTCCAGGGTGCGCATGTTGTGCAGGCGGTCGGCGAGCTTGACCAGAATCACGCGGATATCGCGGGCCATGGCCATGGCCATTTTCTGGAAGTTTTCCGCCTGGGCTTCGGCTTTGGTCTCGAAGTTCATCTGGGTCAGCTTGCTGACCCCGTCCACCAGTTCGGCGACGGTTTCGCCAAATTGCGCGGTGAGCGCTTCCTTGGCGATGCCGGTGTCTTCGATCACGTCATGCAGCATGGCGGCCATCAGGCTCTGATGGTCCATATGCATGTCGGCGAGAATATTGGCCACCGCGAGCGGGTGGGTTACGTAGGCTTCACCGCTGCGGCGGCGTTGGCCGTCGTGGGCTTGCTCAGCGTAGAAGTAGGCGCGGCGAACCAGGTTGACCTGTTCGCCGCCCAGGTAGGTCGAAAGCCTGTCGGCAAGGGCGTCTATGCTCGGCATGGGTTCACCCCCTGCCAACCGTGACTGCGCGCCTTGGGACTTCGACCGGGCATAGGCTTAGAGGGCCTCGTTGGCCTCTTCCTCGAATGTGGCAAAGAGCGGTTCGTCGTCGACGATTTCTTCTTCAGCGATTACTTCGTAATCGACCACACCCGCAGCGATTTCGCGCAGGGCGACTACGGTTGGTTTGTCGTTTTCCCAGGCTACTTTCGGCTCTTTGCCGCCGGTGGCGAGTTGGCGAGCGCGCTTGGTAGCGAGCATGACCAGCTCGAAGCGGTTATCAACGTTGTCCAGGCAGTCTTCAACGGTAACGCGGGCCATGGTATTCCTCGTAGCGACGTACGCTTGTAAATAAAGAGAAGTGCAGAATTCTTTAGCCCGGCTGGGCGAACGAACTGTGCAGTCTAAAAAATAACCAGCCGTTAGGGAAGCCCAGATTTCAGCTTCGCGCCTGACGGCTGGCTGGTGCTGTTACGCCAACAGCTCGGTCAGCAGGGCGCTATGGCGTTGTTGCTGCACTTCCTGGCGCAGGTTGTTGGCGCGGAAGATGGCTTTGAGATCATCCAGGGCCACGGCGAAATCGTCGTTGATCACCAGGTGATCGTATTCAACATAGTGGCTCATTTCGCTGACCGCTTCGCGCATGCGCGTTTCGATGATCTCTTCGCTGTCCTGGCCGCGGTTGTTCAGGCGTTGGCGCAGGGCTTCCTGGCTGGGCGGCAGGATAAAGATCGAGCGGGCATCAGGCAGCAGGCGGCGTACTTGCTGGGCGCCTTGCCAGTCGATTTCCAGGATCAGGTCGAAGCCTTCGGCCAGGGTTTTTTCCAGCGCACTCTGCGAGGTGCCGTACAGGTTGCCAAAGACTTCCGCGTGCTCGAGAAAATCGTTGTGTTCGAGCATCTGCAAAAAGCCTGCGCGGCTGACGAAGTGATAGTTCACCCCGTCGCTTTCACCGGGGCGCATGACGCGGGTGGTGTGCGATACGGAGACGCGAATCTGCGGCTCGGCGTCGATCAGCGCCTTGACCAGGCTGGTCTTGCCGGCGCCAGAGGGCGCGGAAACGATATAGAGAGTGCCGTGGGTGGCCATGTGAATTCCGCCTTACTCGATGTTCTGTACTTGTTCGCGCATTTGTTCGATCAGCACTTTGAGATTGACCGCCGCTTGGGTGCTGCGGGTATCAAAGGCCTTGGAACCCAGGGTGTTGGCTTCGCGGTTGAGCTCCTGCATAAGGAAGTCCAGGCGCCGACCGGCCGCGCCGCCGGCTTTCAATACCCGGCGCACTTCGCTGACGTGGGTAACCAGACGGTCCAGCTCTTCGGCCACATCGCTCTTCTGTGCCAGCAGCACCAGCTCCTGTTCCAGGCGATGGGGGTCGAGCTCGGCTTGCATTTCGGCGGTGCGGTCGAGAATGCGTTGGCGTTGGCCGGCCAGCATCTGCGGTACCAGCTCGCGCAGGTTGGCGACTTCTTCACCAATATTGTCCAGGCGCTCGTTCAGCAGCTTGGCCAGCTCGGCACCTTCGCGGCCACGGCCGGCCTTGAGCTCGCCCAGGGCGTCGTTGAACAGCGCCAGGGCGGCGCTGTTCAGGGCCTGTGGGTCGGCGGCATCGGCCACCAGCACGCCGGGCCAGGCCAGCACTTCCAGCGGGTTGAGCGGTGCGGGGGATTTGATCAGGGCGGCCACGCTTTCGGCGGCGGCCACCAGTTGTGCGGCGCGGTCGCGGTCTACTTGCAGCGGCTTGCCGGTGGTTTCTTCGGTGTAGCGCAGGGTGCATTCCACCTTGCCGCGCGACAGCCCTTGGCGCAGGGCTTCGCGCACGCCGCCCTCGAGATCGCGGAACGACTCTGGCAAACGCAGGTGCGGCTCCAAGTAGCGGTGGTTGACCGAGCGCAGTTCCCAGCTCAGCGTGCCGTTGGCAGTAGCCCGCTCGACGCGGGCGAAGGCGGTCATGCTGTGCACCATGGAAAGACCTCGCAAATTCAGACGATATAAGCGGGTCGAGGGAAAAGCGCCTGGCGTTGCCGCTTTTTCACACGACCTATAAAGGCGCAGGATTGTAGCGCAGTGCACGGGCGGCTCCCAATTTGCCGTGTGAGTGGCGCGTAGCCCCCCTATAATGCCGAGCAGATTTCCCGTCCCGAATAGGTATTCCTGATGAAACGTCCGAGTGGCCGTGCCGCTGACCAGCTGCGCTCGATCCGCATCACCCGCAACTACACCAAACATGCCGAGGGTTCGGTGCTGGTGGAGTTTGGTGACACCAAAGTGATCTGCACCGTGAGTGTGGAAAATGGCGTGCCGCGTTTCCTCAAAGGCCAGGGCCAAGGTTGGCTGACCGCCGAGTACGGCATGCTGCCGCGCGCCACGGGCGACCGTAACCAGCGTGAAGCCAGCCGCGGCAAGCAGGGTGGCCGTACCCTGGAAATCCAGCGCCTGATCGGCCGCTCGCTGCGCGCGGCGCTGGATATGTCCAAGCTGGGCGAAGTGACCCTGTACGTAGACTGCGATGTGATCCAGGCCGACGGCGGCACCCGCACCGCGTCCATTACCGGCGCCATGGTGGCCGTGATCGATGCGCTGAAAGTGCTGAAGAAACGTGGCGGCCTGAAAGGCGGCGATCCGCTCAAGCAGATGATCGCCGCGGTGTCGGTGGGCATGTACCAGGGCGAGCCGGTACTGGACCTGGATTACCTCGAAGACTCGGCAGCCGAAACCGACCTGAACGTGGTGATGACCAGCCAGGGCGGCTTTATCGAAGTGCAGGGGACTGCCGAAGGCGCGCCGTTCCAGCCTGAAGATTTGACTGCCATGCTGGCCCTGGCGCAAAAAGGCATGACTGACCTGTTTGAACTGCAGCGCGCCGCGCTGACAGACTGAGCCTGTTAACCCTAACCTGCACAACACCCAACTCGGAGAAGCCGCATGACCGACGATCTGGAGCCTGTACCAACTGCGAACAAGGATGCGCGTCAGTGGGCAATGTTTTGTCACTTTGCGGCATTTTTGGGCATGGTGATCCCCTTCGGCAACCTGCTGGGG
>JBCECW010000338.1:0-5082 GCA_039207785.1 Pseudomonas sp.
CTTCAGGTCCGCCACCGGATGGATGTAGAGCTTGCCGAACTGCGCAGCAAAGGCCTGCCGGAAGACGAAGTGGAGCGCCTGGCGCCGCACAAGGTCATCCCCGGCAACCGCCCGAGCAACACCCTGGCCATGGAACGTATCAGCCCGCGCCGTCTTGGCGGCCTGGTGGCGCTGTATGAGCACAAGGTATTTGTGCAAAGCGTGGTCTGGGGCATCAACGCCTTTGACCAGTGGGGTGTGGAGTTGGGCAAGGAGTTGGGTAAAGGTGTGTACCAGCGCCTGACTGGCGGTAACGAACAGCCGGCCGAAGATGCTTCGACCCAAGGCCTGATCGACTACTTCCGCGCCCGCCACCGCGGTTAAACGCTCTACAAAAAACGGCCTGCTCACTACAGGCCGTTTTTTTGTGCCCGCCACTACCTACCGCTGAAAACGCTGCCGATATTCCCCTGGCGTTACCTTCAACGCCTGCACAAATGCCCGTCGCAGGTTGTATTCGCTGATAAACCCGGTGAGCTGGGCGATGCGTTTCAGTGGCGTGGCGCTGGCTTCCAACAGTTGGCAGGCGCGCTCCAGGCGCAGTTGCATCAGCAGCTTGCTCGGGCTGAGCTGCAGCTCGGCCTGGCAATGCCGGTGCAAGGTGCGCGGCGAAATCAGCAGGGCGCTGGCCATTCCCTCGATATCCACCGCCTCGGCCAGATGCTCGCGCAGCCACTGTGCCAAGCGCTCGGACACACTCGCCGGCGGCGCCTGTTGGCTTAACAATTCGGCGCTGAACTGACGCTGACCGCCGGGCCGGCGTAAGTACACCACCAGCCCTTTGGCCACCTGCAGCGAAACTTCGCGTCCGCAATCTTCTTCCACCAGGCTCAGGCACAGGTCGATGCCGGCGGTAACACCGGCCGAGCTGTAGAAGGTCTGGTCGCGCACATAGAGGGCGTCATCCAGCACCCGCAGCGTGGGAAACAGCCGCCCCAGCAACTGGCCGTAACGCCAATGGGTCACAACCTGCCGCCCAGCCAGCACGCCGGCCTGGGCCAGCAGAAAAGCCCCGGTGCAGACCGAACAACAACGCGCACAGTGCAACGCCGCCTCGGCCAGCCAGCGCGCCAATACGCCTGCGCCCATGGCGCGCTGTACGCCATGGCCGCCCGCGACCAGCAACGTACAGCCGGCCAGGCTGGCGGCAGCGGGTAACGGCTCGGTTTGCAGTTCCAGGCCGGTGGAGGAACGCACCAGGCCGCCACTTACCGACACCGTGCGCAAGTGATAGCGCGGCGTGGAGAGCTGCTCGTTGGCGGCGGCAAACACTTCCGCCGGCCCCGTGGCATCGAGCAACTGAAAGTCGGCAAATACCACCAAGAACACAGTGTGGGGGGTGGTCATAAATATCTCCGGCGAAGTGGCAGATATTCAACCATCGGTGTCACCTGTGCCAATGGCTAGCGGTGCAGACTGAGCCAAATCGCTCACTTCGGAGTTGCGCCATGCCCCGTCTACTGCTCTTGCTGCTGTTGCTATCACCGGTCGTATTGGCCGCGCAGCCGCAGATCGCGCCCTATCAACCCCGCTTCGAGCGCCAGCGCCCTGTGGTCGCGGTGGTAGGTGATAACCGCATGACCGAACTGGTGGACTATGTGGTGCCTTACGGTGTGCTCAAGCAGGCCGCTGTGGCCGATGTGCAGGCGCTGGCGCTGGACGCCGGGCCCATGCAGATGATGCCGGCCCTGCGTATCCAGGCCGAGCACACCATTGCCGAGTTCGACCGCCGCTATCCGCAAGGCGCCGACTACCTGATCGTGCCTGCCGTGCACCATAGCGACGACGCCCGTCTGGGCGCCTGGGTGGCCGAGCAGGCGCGCAAAGGTGCGACGGTAGTGGGCGTTTGCGATGGCGTGTTGGTACTCGGCTATGCCGGCTTGCTGCACGGCAAACAGGCCACTGGGCACTGGTATTCCGAAAACACCCGCAAAAGCGAGTTTGCAGATACCCAGTGGCAGCGCGATATCCGCTACGTCAGCGACGACAAGATCGTGACCACCGCTGGCGTAACAGCGGCGCTGCCAGTGTCCCTGGCATTGGTCGAGGCCATTGCCGGTACCGAGCGGGCGCGCGGCGTGGCGGCGCAGCTGGGGCTGGCGGACTGGTCCACACACCACGACAGCAGCCGCTTTGCCCTGACGATGGGCGACTACGCCAACGCCGCCGGCAATTACCTGGCTTTCTGGGGCCATGAGCGCCTGGGTATCGAGGTGCAGCCCGGTGTCGATGAAATCGCCCTGGCCCTGCGCGCCGATGCCTGGTCGCGCACCTTTCGTAGCGAGGTGCTGGCCGTCAGCGGCTCGGCGACGCCCATCACCACCCGCAACGGCCTGACCCTGCTGCCCGTTAGCGGCAACGACACCGTCGCCCTGCCGGCCAGCAGCGGCACTGCCACTCAGCAACTGCAACAAAGCCTGGCGGCGATTGCCACGCGCTACGGCGCCCGCACGGCCAACCTGGTCAGCCAGCAACTGGAGTACCCGCAATACCTGAACCAATGACGGGCAAACGACCTCAAAAAATCAGACGCCGCCCACGCGACTTGAACCCGATAACCCCTTGGGTGCACCCTAGCGCGCACTGCGGTCATACAAAAACAAGGACTCCGCCATGTTCAAGATTTCCGACCACCCCGTCGCCGATGCCGTGCGTGAGCGCGCCTGGCTCGACAACGCGGGTTACCAGCGTCTGTACCAGCAATCCATCGAGCAGCCCGAGCAGTTCTGGGGCGAACAGGCCAAGGCCTTGCTCGACTGGTTCCAGCCCTGGCGCAGCGTGTACCACGGCGATATGCGCACGGGGCACGCCACCTGGTTCAAGGACGGCAAGCTCAACGTCAGTTACAACTGCATCGACCGGCATCTGGAAAAACGCGGCGACCAGGTGGCCATCATCTGGGAAGGCGACAACCCCAGCGAGTCGGCGCATATCACCTATAAAAAACTCCATCACCATGTCAGCCGCCTGGCCAACGTGCTGAAAAGCCGTGGCGTGCAGAAAGGCGACCGGGTGTGCATCTATATGCCGATGATTCCGGAAGCCACCTACGCCATGCTCGCCTGCGCGCGGATTGGCGCGGTGCACTCGGTGGTGTTCGGTGGTTTTTCCCCGGACTCGCTGCGCGACCGTATCCTCGACTCCGACTGCCGCACCGTGATTACCGCCGACGAAGGCGTGCGCGGCGGCAAGTACATCCCGCTGAAAAACAACGTCGACAAGGCGCTGCAAAGCTGCCCGGCGGTGTCCACCGTGGTGGTGGTACAACGCACCGAAGGCGATGTGGCCTGGTTCGAAGGCCGTGACCTCTGGTACCACGAAGCGGTCAGCGCCGCCGACAGCGATTGCCCGGCCGAGCCGATGGACGCCGAGGACCCGCTGTTTATCCTCTACACCTCCGGCTCCACCGGCAAACCCAAGGGCGTGCTGCACACCACCGGCGGCTATCTGCTGATGGCGGCCATGACCCACAAGTACGTGTTCGACTACCACGACGGCGATATCTACTGGTGCACCGCCGATGTCGGCTGGGTCACCGGCCATAGCTATATCGTCTACGGCCCGCTGGCCAATGGCGCCACCACCCTGGTGTTCGAAGGCGTGCCCAACTACCCGGACAGCTCGCGCTTCTGGCAGGTGATCGACAAGCACGAAGTAAACATTTTCTACACCGCCCCGACCGCCCTGCGCGCCCTGATGCGCGAAGGCTCGGCGCCGGTGGAAAAAACCTCGCGGGCCAGCCTGCGCTTGCTCGGCAGCGTGGGCGAGCCGATCAACCCGGAAGCCTGGGAGTGGTATTTCAATGTGGTCGGCGAATGCCGCTGCCCCATCGTCGACACCTGGTGGCAGACCGAAACCGGCGCCATCATGCTCACCCCGCTGCCTGGCGCCACCGTGCTCAAGCCCGGTTCGGCCACCAAGCCATTCTTCGGCGTGCAACCGGCGCTGCTGGATGAACAAGGCAAGGAAATCGAAGGTGCCGGCGCCGGCGTGCTGGTAATGAAAGCCAGCTGGCCCAGCCAGATCCGCAGCGTCTATGGCGATCACCAGCGCATGATCGACACCTACTTCAAGCCCTACCCCGGCTATTACTTCTCCGGCGATGGCGCGCGCCGCGATGCCGATGGCGACTACTGGATCACCGGCCGCGTCGACGACGTGATCAACGTTTCCGGCCACCGTATTGGCACCGCCGAAGTGGAAAGCGCCCTGGTGCTGCACGACGCCGTGGCCGAAGCCGCGGTGGTGGGCTACCCCCATGACGTCAAGGGCCAGGGCATCTATGCCTTTGTCACCTTGATGCAGGGCATCGAGGTGAGCGACGCCTTGCAGAAAGAACTGCTGGCCCTGGTCGGCAAGGAAATCGGCAGTTTCGCCAAGCCGGAGCTGCTGCAATGGGCGCCGGGCTTGCCAAAAACCCGCTCGGGGAAAATCATGCGGCGCATTCTGCGCAAGATTGCCTGCAACGAGCTGGACAGCCTGGGCGATACCTCGACCCTGGCCGACCCGTCCGTGGTAGACAGCCTGATCGACAACCGCCTGAACCGTTAGCCTGTGCGCCCGGCGCAGCTGGCGCGGCGCCGGGCCTTGAATTGAGCCGACGATGGAATTTATCCGCCAGCGTATCGAACGCCAGGTGCTCAGCCTTACCGGCCTGGCGCTCGGGCAAATCGACTTTGAACAACCACCCGGCGACCCCGGCCTGTTTGGTCCCGACGCCGTGTGCTGGCGGGTACATGGCGACTTCACCAGCATGATGATCGGTGGCATCAGCGCCCTGCTGCTGCAAGCCTTGCATCCCCTGGCACTGGCCGGGGTCTGGGACCACTCCAACTTTCGCGAAGACCTGCTGGGGCGCCTGCGCCGCACTGGGCAGTTTATTTCCGGCACCACCTACGGCAACACCCGCGACGCCAATTGGCTGATCGACAAGGTGCGCAGCATTCACCTGCAGATCACCGGCACCGCCAAGGATGGCCGCCCCTATGCCGCCAGCGACCCGGCTCTGCTGACCTGGGTGCATGTGGCCGAAGTCGGCAGTTT
>JBCECW010000339.1:0-3741 GCA_039207785.1 Pseudomonas sp.
CTGTGGGACCGCGTTGCCGCGTTCGCCGAGGCGTCCGACCGTTTCGTTTCCCACGTGCATGTAGGCGCAGACCCTGCCCACTACCTGCCGGTGAAAATGACCACCACCACCGCCTGGCACAACCTGTTCGGCCGCTGCCTGTTTATCGAGCCAGCTGCCTACAACCCGAGCAGCAAAACCGAATGGCAAGTGCTGAACGTTCCTGGCTTCGAATGCGTACCTGAGCGTGACGGCACCAACTCCGACGGTTGCGTGATCCTCAACTTCGCCGCCAAGAAAGTACTGATCGCCGGTATGCGTTACGCCGGTGAAATGAAGAAAGCCATGTTCTCGGTACAGAACTTCCTGCTGCCGGCCGTCGACGTGCTGCCAATGCACTGCGCCGCCAACATCGGCGAAGAAGGCGACGTGACCCTGTTCTTCGGTCTGTCGGGCACCGGTAAAACCACCCTGTCGGCCGATGAAAGCCGTTACCTGATCGGTGACGACGAGCACGGTTGGGGCGTTGGCAGCGTGTTCAACATCGAAGGCGGTTGCTATGCCAAGTGCATCGACCTGTCGCAGAAAAACGAGCCGGTCATCTGGAAAGCCATCCAGTTTGGCGCCGTACTGGAAAACGTGGTCCTGGACCCGGTTACCCGTCTGCCGAACTACGCCGACGACAGCCTGACCCAGAACAGCCGTGCTGCTTACCCGATCGAACTGGTCGACAAGCGTTCCGAGAAAAACCTCGGTGGCGAGCCAAACGCTGTGATCTTCCTGACCTGCGACCTGACTGGCGTACTGCCACCGGTGTCGATCCTCAACGAAGAGCAAGCGGCTTACCACTTCCTGTCCGGCTACACCGCGCTGGTCGGTTCCACCGAAATGGGTTCGGGCGGCGGCATCAAGTCGACCTTCTCCACCTGCTTCGGCGCACCGTTCTTCCCGCGTCCGGCTGGCGAATACGCCGAGCTGCTGATCAAGCGCATCCGTGGCTTCGGCTCCAAGGTCTACCTGGTCAACACCGGCTGGACCGGCGGCGGCTACGGCGTCGGCAACCGCTTCAATATCCCCACCACCCGTGGCGTGATTGCAGCAATCCAGAGCGGCGCCTTGATCGGTACCGAAACCGAGCACCTGCCGATCATCAACCTCAGCGTGCCGAAACTGGTACCTGGCGTTGAGACCAAGCTGCTCAACCCACGCAACACCTGGGCCGATGGCAACGCTTACGACGAAGCGGCCAAAGGCCTGGCACAGCAGTTCATCGAAAACTTCAAGAAGTTCGATGTCTCTGACGCCATCAAAAACGCCGGCCCACAGCTGTAAGGCCAGTCGTTTTAAAAAACCGCCTTCGGGCGGTTTTTTTATGGGCGTCGCGATTGCCGGGATATTGCGTGGTGCGCGAAGCACACCCTACGAGGGTTGAAATAGCTTCGGAAACATCCGGCCCGATTTGGATCAATGCATTGCCTGAACCTTGGCTGTATACCTGCCTCCAAGACTTACAACCGTCGTAAACGAGGTAGCTATGCAAGTTCAAGTCAACAGCAACGATATGCAAGGCAGTGCCCGTCTCCAGGAGTGGGTCGGTTCAGCAGTCAGTGATCGGTTGGAGCGCTTCGACGATTTTCTCACCCGGTTGGAAATTCACTTAAGCGACGAGAATGGCGCCAAGGCCGGTGCCGAAGACAAACGCTGCCAGATCGAGGCACGTCCCAAAGGCCACCAACCCCTTTCCGTTACCCATAAGGCCGAATCCCTGGACCAGGCCGTCGAAGGCGCCGCCGAAAAAATGCGCCATGCCCTGGAGCACCTGATGGGCCGCCTGGACGCGAAAACCCTGTCCACCGCCCATATCCCCAACGAATTGAACGACAGCACCGGTGAAGACACCGATGCCTTGTTGCAGGAAGAGTTTTTGGAAAAGCAGGACGCTCTCGGCAGAGATTGATAGCCGGCATAAAAAAACCGCCCCTAGTGGGCGGTTTTTTTATGGGCATTGACGGCGATTAACGCTCAATC
Source organism: Pseudomonas sp. (assembly GCA_039207785.1). Classification (GTDB taxonomy): domain Bacteria; phylum Pseudomonadota; class Gammaproteobacteria; order Pseudomonadales; family Pseudomonadaceae; genus Aquipseudomonas. The sequence continues at coordinate 2,008 of JBCECW010000339.1, forward strand.
AACTGCTTTACCTGGCTCTGCGGAATCTGCTGTTCGTTGCCGTCAGCATCTTCGTATTGCAGCAGGCCGGTTTCATCGTCCAGCTCCGGTTTGCCTTGGGAATTGATCATCTGGCCGTCGGTGGTGTTGATGATGTAATCGCTAGAGCAGCCGGCGAGGGTCAGCAGGCAGCAGGCGGCAAAGATCCACTTTTTCATGGGTGTTCTCCTGTAGGGGTCCTACAGAAGTTGACCGGGTGAACCGCAAAAAGGGTCCATGTTTTTTTACTGCGCAATACACCTGGGTTAAGCCACCAGGCCTCGGCTAGCCAGATCAGCGCCGTCCTGGGTTTGCTGGTATACCGCAATGGCCTGTGTCGCCACCCGGGTAGTGACCTGATTCGGGTCCAGCCCGAAGTCCTGTGGATTGTTATCCACCTGCAACTGCTGACGCGCCAGGTTCTCGGGCGAAAACGGGTCGTTGATGTCATCCTGCTGGGCGTTAAAGGCGTCCAGTCGGGCCTGGGCCAGCTGGTCTTGCAGGTCCTGAATTCGCTGCTGCGCCTGTTCACGCAGCTCGGCCTGCCGCTCCTGCCGCGCCTCCTGCTGCTCCTGGGCTCGCAGGTCTCGCTCTTCCTGCAGCGTTTGCTGACGGGCCAGCGCCGCCTCGTTGTTGGCGGCCAGACGCTCTGCCAGGGAGGTGCCGGTGGTGGCCTGCGTACCGTTGGTTTGCAGGTCGTTGTTTCGCACTAACGGGGTGCTGGTGTAGTAGGCGTTGTTAACGCTGTCGATGGCTAAGGGCATAAGGTTCTCCCTGGTTTTATGGCCTGGGAGCCTCAGTCTAAGTGCGTAGCTGGCCGCTCGTTAGGCGGATCTGGCATAGGCACCCGAAGCAGATGGTCTAGAACTTTTTGCCCTCGCTGATGACCCGCCCCAGCCAGCCGTTGCGGGCCGTTACGCTTTATTGCCCATGGGCCGAGGGCTGTAGAAAAGTCAGCGCACCGGCACACTGCGCAGGCGTACCGCTGCGCTTGTGCCGCCGCTGGCGCAGCGCTTTACGTGAAAAACCGACGAACGTACTCATTCAAGGCGATGCAGATGGAGCAAAAGTGGCAAGGCGAGGTGTGGTTGGCGCGTGATTACGCGCTATTTGCCGGCCGTAACGGCGATACCCGCGCCCACGCCCACTACGCCCACCAATGGGTGCAGGCACAAGCCGGGCCGGTGCATATGCAGCTGGCTGGCCAGCCTGTCAGCGCCGAGTGCGTGTTTATTCCCTCGATGCACGAACATGCCTTTGTCGATGCCGAGCAGCCGGTGCTGGTGCTGTTTGCCGAACCCCTGGCGTATAACGAGCAGCAGCTGCGTCATGCGCTCCCCACCCTCGACGCGCTGGCCGCCCATATGGCCAGCCTGCCGCGCCGGCAGTTGGACCCGCGTATCGAGCGGGCGCTGGCGGAGCTGGATAGCCAACTGCACGACAAGGTCAGCGCGCAGCAACTGGCTTATGCGGCAAGCCTGTCGTTAAGCCAGCTGGAGCGGTTGTTCGCCGACCAGGTGGGCTTGTCGGTGCGGCGCCTGGTGCTCTGGCGCCGCCTGTACCTGGCCATGAGCCTGGCCTTGCAGGGCCAGGCGCTGACCGACGCGGCCCACGGCGCCGGCTTTGCCGACTCCGCGCACCTGTCGCGCAGCATGCGTACGTTGCTGGGCATTCGCGCCGACCTGTCGTTACCGCACCTGCGCCTGCGCTTGCTCA
>JBCECW010000339.1:3751-5077 GCA_039207785.1 Pseudomonas sp.
GTCTCCGCCTGAGCATCGACCCGCTGTCGCCGAGCAACGCTCGGATCAAGCAGCTGCGTCGGCTGAGCCGTCGCTCGGAGCGATCCGAGCGGCGGCTCTTCCTCGCTGAGGGCCGCAACGCCGTCGGCAGCGGCGGGCTTGCATGCTGGCTTTGCCGGGTAAAAGGCGCCAGCAGGTGGGCAAGGTAGCCGCTGGGGTAGTGCGGTTGGCTGCCGATGCCCAGGTCGGCGCTGCTCAACTGGTAGGTCGGCTGGTAAAAGGCGGTGCCGAGCAGACGGTCCCAGACGCTGAAAAACAGGGCGAAATTTACATCGCCGGCGCGGCCGTATTTCAGGTGATGAAAGCGATGCAGCGGCGCCCAGGCAAACACATGGCGCAGCGGGCCGATGCGCATATCCACATTGCTATGTTGCAGCAGCAATTGAATGGCGATGGCAAAGGCCAGCAGCGCGCCAACCTGCTGCGGCATGCCCAGTAGCAGCAGCGGCACGATGCCGGCACTGGCCTCCAAGGTTTGATGCAGCGGGTGTTTCATCAAGCCATTGAAACCGTACATGCGTGTCACGCTGTGGTGCACCGCATGCAGGCGCCAAAGCACGGCATAACGATGGCTTAGCCAATGCACCAGGGTGATGCCGAAGTCGGCCAGCACCATCGCCAGCAGCACCTGTTGCCATAGTGGCCACGCCGTCGGCCAAACGCCGAACGCGGGCAGCCAGGCGGCCAGTAACGGCAGGCTGAAAATACCCAGCAGGTTCAGGCTTTCATTGACCAGCGCGTGGCAGATATCGCGCCAGCGGTCTTCGCGGGGCTGATTCCACTGCATCTGGTAGGGCACCAGCGCTTCGGCAGTGAAGGACGCCAGTAGCGCGCCGGCCAGTAATGCCAGCAGCCATAACGGGCTGGCCCCGTGTTCGCCCAGCAGCCAGATGGCCGTGCCGATAAAGCCGGCGAAAAACAGCGGTGCATAGAGATAACGAAGCAATAAGCGCATGGGGCAACCTCCCGAGTTGGTGAGCCCCACAGTCGCTGTTCGCCGCCGTTCAGCGCTTGAAGAAACGGCGCAATGCTCAGGCCTCGGGTTGCCCGATCAGCATGATCTGCTCCACCAGCCATTGCAGCGCCGGGTCACGCAGGCGTTGCGCCAGGTGCACCACTTCCAGATGAAACGGCCCCAGCGGCATCGGCAGCTCCCACAGGGTGAGGGGCAGCAGCGCGGCGAAATGGCGGGCCAACTGGCTGGGCAACACCGCTGCCAGCTCGCTGCTGGCGACGATATGCGCCGCTTGCAGGTAGTTGGGCGTGGTGTAGGTGATGGTACGGCTC
>JBCECW010000340.1:0-3434 GCA_039207785.1 Pseudomonas sp.
AAATTCATGCACACCCCGCGTGGCATCTACGAGCTGAAGTACTTCTTCTCCAGCCACGTCAGCACCTCCGAAGGCGGCGAATGCTCGTCCACGGCGATACGCGCAATCATCAAAAAACTGGTTGCCGCGGAAAATGCGAAAAAGCCGTTGAGTGACAGCAAGATCGCTGGTTTACTGGAGGCACAGGGCATTCAGGTAGCCCGTCGCACAGTCGCCAAGTACCGCGAATCCCTCGGGATAGCGCCCTCCAGTGAACGTAAGCGACTGATGTAAACACCATTTACGGCTCGTTTTTTTTGCGCCACTTCAACGCGCACCACGAGCCTGTTCTGGCAGACGGCTACACTGATCCAAGGCCAAAGTGTTCCGGCGACAAGCCCGTTAGCTTGTCTCTTACACACGGCAATAAGGAGAAAGCGGTATGCAAGTCAACATCAGTGGACATCAGCTGGATGTGACCGACGCCCTACGCGATTACATCGACGAGAAGCTCAGTCGATTGGAACGCCACTTCGACAAGATCACCAACGTGCAAGTGACCATGGAGGTCGAGAAGCTCAAGCAGAAAATCGAAGCGACTTTGCACATCGCCGGAGGCGAAGTAGTCGCCAACGCCGAACATGACGACATGTACGCAGCCATCGATCTACTCACCGACAAACTCGACCGCCAACTTATCAAACATAAGGAAAAGCAGCTGGGTCGCCTGCAAGGCGCCACAGCCCGCTGACACCACCCCAACCCATGATTCGACTTGAAAATATCCTGACCCCCGGCCGCTCCCTCGTGGGCGTGCCGGGCGGCAGCAAAAAGCGTGTACTCGAACAAATCGCCAACCTGGTCGCTCGCGAACTGCCCGACCTGGATGGGCAAGACATTTTCGAAAGCCTGGTGGCCCGGGAAAAACTGGGCTCCACCGGCTTTGGCAATGGCATCGCCATTCCCCATTGCCGCCTGCCCGGTTGCACCGCGCCCATCAGCGCCCTGCTGCGCCTGGAGTCGGCGGTGGATTTCGACGCCATCGACGGCGCGCCGGTAGACCTGCTGTTTGTGCTGCTGGTCCCCGAAGCCGCCACCGACGAGCACCTGGAGCTGCTGCGCCAGATCGCCAGCATGCTCGACCGCAGCGAGGTTCGCGACCAACTGCGCCACGCCCCCACCAGCGAACGTCTTTACCAGGTTGTCGTAGACGTACAAAACGGCCGCTAGGCGAACGGGTGACTGTACATGCGTTTGATCATCGTCAGTGGCCGATCCGGTTCAGGCAAGAGCACAGCGCTGGATGTGCTCGAAGACAACGGTTTCTACTGCATTGATAACCTGCCCGCCGGGCTGTTGCCCGAGCTGGCCGAACGCTCCCTGCTGCACACCGAATTGCTGCAACCCCTGGTGGCCGTGTCCATCGACGCGCGCAACCTGCCCAGCCAGCTCAAACGCTTTCCGGAAATTCTCGCCGAAGTGCGCGCCCGGCATATCCACTGCGATGTGCTGTACCTGGATGCCGATGACGAAACCCTGCTCAAGCGTTTCTCGGAAACCCGCCGCCGCCACCCGCTGACCACCGACGAGCGCTCGCTGGCCGAGGCCATCCACGACGAAAACGTACTGCTCAGCCCGATCACCGATCTGGCCGACCTGAAGATCGACACCACCCACCTGAACCTCTACCAGCTGCGCGACACCCTGAAGCTGCGCCTGCTGAACAAGCCCGAGCCGGGCACGGCGTTTCTGGTGGAGTCATTCGGCTTCAAGCGCGGCATGCCGGTGGACGCCGACCTGGTGTTCGACGTGCGCTGCCTGCCCAACCCCTATTGGAAGCCGGAACTGCGCGAGCATTCGGGGCTGGATTCGGTGGTCGCCGACTACCTGCAGGAGCAGCCGGACGTGCAGGAAATGTACGACGATATTTACGCTTACCTGGCCAAATGGCTGCCCCGTATCGCCGCCAGCAACCGCTCGTATGTCACGGTCGCCATTGGCTGCACCGGCGGCCATCATCGCTCGGTGTACCTGGCCGATCGCCTGGGCCGAGAACTGAAAAAATCCCTGAAAAACATCCAGGTTCGTCACCGTGATCTCTAGAATCGCGGGACTCAACAGAAGGACTTAAGCAGCAATGCCTGCCTGTGAAATCACCATCATCAATAAGCTCGGCCTGCATGCCCGCGCCGCCGCCAAATTTGTCGGCGTCGCCGGTCGCTTTCCGTGTCAGATCCGAATTGGCCGCAGCCCGGAAAGCAGCGTCGACGGCAAGAGCATCATGGCCGTCATGATGCTGGCCGCCGGCAAAGGCACGGTTATTCACCTGAGCACCGACGGCGAACAGGGCGATGAAGCCCTGGCCGCGCTGGTGGAATTGATCAACAACCGCTTCGACGAAGGCGAGTAACCCTCTCCCCTCCTCACTGGCGTGCCCGCTAGCGCGCCAATGCTGCCCCCAGCAGCATCATCAGGCAGAAGCCGCTCGCCAGCCCCAGGCTGGCATAGGTGCCATTCCCCTTGCTGTGCAGCTCGGGAATGATTTCATGGGTGATCACAAACAGCATCGCCCCGGCCGCCAGCGCCAAGCCCCACGGCAAGAGAATTTCCGACAGGCCCACCAGCCAGGCACAGAGCACGGCAAACACCGGTTCAACCAGACCTGAAGCCACGCCAATGGCCGTGGCCTTTACCCGCGACATACCGGCGGCCACCAACACCAGGGCAATGATCAAACCCTCGGGCACATTCTGCAGGGCAATGCCCATGGTCAGCGCATCGGCGGCATGGGTGCCGGCGCCAAACGACACGCCCACCGCCATGCCTTCGGGAATGTTGTGCAGCACGATGGCCACCACAAACAGCACCACTTTCGGGGTAATTGCCGGCAGCGACTTGTCCGCCGGCAACTCATGCACCATCGGCGTCTGCGGCAATAGCCGACCGGCAACGAACAGGGCCATGGCACCGATAAATACCGCGCAACTGACCAGGGCCGTGGCCGCCACTTCGCCATGGCCTAGCGCCCGAGCGGCATCCAGGCCAGGGAGAATCAAGGAAAACGAGGTGGCTGCGAGCATCACCCCGACGCCCGCGCCCATGATGCCGTCGGCCACCGCCGCCGCCACCCGCCGCAACAGCAATACCGGCAACGCCCCCAGGGCGGTGCCAAGCGAGCACAGCATGCCGCCCTGCAACGCGCGCCACAGGTGGGGATGGGCCAGCAGCAACGCCTCAGCCTGGCGAAACAGCAGAAAGCCGCCCGCCAGCACAATGGCAAACCCTAGCGAACGGCGCAGCGATTTACTGCCCAAGGTGGACAACGAATGCAGGGAAACGGGCATGTAAAAACCTTGTCAGCAAACCACCGGCGGCATGGGCTTCAACTGAGCGCCTGACGATAACGGCGCAACACTTCGGGCCAATTGATCACGTTGAAAAACGCACCGATATAT
>JBCECW010000340.1:3444-4180 GCA_039207785.1 Pseudomonas sp.
GTTTTGATACTTCAGGTAGTAGGCGTGCTCCCACACGTCCAGCCCCAGGATCGGCGTATTGCCGTTCATGATTGGGCTGTCCTGGTTACCGCTGCTTTCCACCACCAGCTTTTTCGCCGGGGTCACGCTCAGCCAGGCCCAGCCACTGCCAAAGCGGGTCAGCGCCGCCTTGGTAAAGGCCTCCTTGAACTTCTCGAAACCACCCAGTTGCTGGTCGATGGCCTGGGCCAGCTCCGCTTGCGGCTGGCCGCCGGCGTTTTCGGCCATCACCTGCCAGAACAACGAATGGTTGGCGTGGCCGCCACCGTTGTTGATTACCGCACCGCGCAGGTTTTCCGGCACTTCATTCAGACGGGTCAGCAGCTCTTCCACCGGCAACTGCCCCAGGGCGTTGCCTTCCAGCGCCGCATTGAGGTTGTTGATATAGGTCTGGTGATGCTTGCTGTGGTGGATCTCCATGGTCTGCGTGTCGATATGCGGTTCCAGGGCGCCATAGGCATACGGCAGCGGCGGCAGGCTGTAGGTCATATTCAAGACTCTCCATAAACGCGATGGCTCAACACCCGGTGACCAGACTTGATCACCAGCTGTGGCTTGTGGGTAATACGCGAGCAGGCCAGCAGGTACTCGGTGCTCGGGTACTGGCCGTGCTCACTGATAAAACCGAGCAGTTCGGTGTAGGTGCGCTGGCTGTGTTGCAGGGCGGTGTCGCGCAGGATGTTGGACAAGCGCGGGT
>JBCECW010000340.1:4190-5072 GCA_039207785.1 Pseudomonas sp.
CCAGCAAGTACTCATGCACCGCGCACAGGTACTCGGCGGCCTCCTCCGGCTGGCCGATACGCAGGTGCAAATCGGCCAGGTTGTGGTGGGAAATCACCAGGGCGGCCACCGCTTCATCGGCATTGGCCCAGCGATCGAACAACACCTGCGCCAGGGCCAGCGCCTGCAGATACTGCTCACGCGCCGAGTAGTAGTCGCCAGCGCCGAACAGCTGATTGCCAATCTTCATCATCGCTTGCCAATGCTTCATGGACCGCTCCTGCACAGGTTCAGATCGAGTGGGTTACAAGCCGCCCGCGGTGAGTTTTTCCGGGTTGAGCAATTGCTCCAGCTGCTCGCGGCTGAGGTCGGTGTGCTCCAGCGCCACATCGATGATCGCGCGGCCTTCCTTGTAAGCTTGCTTGGCGATTTCGGCGGCCTTCAGGTAACCGATGATGGGGTTGAGCGCGGTCACCAGGATCGGGTTACGCGCCAAGGCTTCGTTGAGCTTGGGCTGGTTGACCTTGAAGGTGGTGATGGCGCGGTCGGCCAGCAGGCGGGTGACATTGCTCAGCAGTTCGATGCTGTACAGCAGGTTTTGCGCAATCACCGGCAGCATCACATTCAATTCGAAATTGCCCGACTGGCCGGCCACGGTAATGGCCGCGTCATTGCCGATCACCTGGGTGGCGACCATGGCCACCGCTTCGGGAATCACCGGATTGACCTTGCCCGGCATGATCGAGGAGCCCGGCTGCAGCGCCTCCAGCTCGATCTCGGCGAGGCCGGCCAATGGCCCGGAGTTCATCCAGCGCAGGTCGTTGGCGATCTTCATCAGCGACACGGCGACGGTCTTCAGTTGCCCGGACACCGCCACGGCGGTGTCCTGCGAGCCGATCAGGG
>JBCECW010000341.1:0-5053 GCA_039207785.1 Pseudomonas sp.
CGTCGGTACACCCAGTGACGAGGACGGCTCGGCCGACCTTAGCCATGTGCTCGCCGTGGCCGAGCAGTTGGGCGCCACACTGCGCCACCCGTGCCTGGTGGTGAACAAGTCGACGGTGCCGGTGGGCACGGCTGAGCGGGTGGAGCGGGTTATCAACCTGGGGCTGCAGCAGCGCAAGCTTGGCGTGACCATCAGCGTCGCCAGCAACCCCGAGTTTCTCAAGGAAGGCTCGGCGATAGATGACTTTATGCGCCCGGACCGCGTGCTGCTGGGCTGCAACGATGCCGCCAGCGAAGAGCTGTTGCGTCGCCTGTATGCGCCATTTGTGCGTAACAGCGAGCGGGTTTTGAGCATGCCGGTGCGCGCGGCCGAGTTCAGCAAGTACGCAGCCAATGCTTTCCTGGCAACCAAGATCTCCTTTATCAACGAAATGGCCGGCTTGTGCGGCCTGCTGGACGTGGATATCGAGCAGGTGCGCCGCGGCATCGGCAGCGACAAACGCATCGGCACGCACTTTATCTATGCCGGCTGCGGCTACGGCGGCTCGTGTTTTCCCAAGGATGTAAAAGCCCTGATCCATACGGCCGAGCAGCAAGGCTTCGAGCCGGCGATCTTGCGCGCCGTGGAAGCGCGTAATGCGCTGCAAAAGACCCTGCTGTTCGCTGACTTGCAGGCGCATTTCAGTGGTCATGTGCAGGGGCGGGTGGTGGCGCTCTGGGGGCTGGCGTTCAAGCCAGGCACCGATGACCTGCGTGAGGCCCCCAGCCTGGTACTGATCGACGCCTTGCTGGCCGCCGGTGCGCGTATTCAAGCCTGTGATCCGGTAGCCATCAGCGCCGTGGCGGCGCGCTACCCGCAGGCGGTGGCCAGCGGTCAGTTGCAACTCACCGAGTCGCCGTATACGGCCGTGGAGGGCGCGGATGCGCTGGTGTTGGTCACCGAATGGAAGCAGTTCCGCCAACCGGATTTCCGCCGGATTCGCGGTGCCATGCGCATGCCGGTGCTGTTCGATGGGCGCAATATTTACGATCGGGTGGAACTATCTGAGCTAGGGTTTCTCTATCGTGGCATTGGCCGCCCTGTGGCAGGCCATTGTAAGGCGAGTGCCGCCTGATTAGACTGCGCGCCACTAACAGTACGACCCTTCTTTCAAGGACTCACATGATCAAGAAATGCTTGTTCCCGGCTGCTGGTTACGGTACTCGCTTCCTGCCAGCGACAAAGGCCATGCCCAAGGAAATGCTGCCGGTGGTCAACAAGCCGCTGATTCAGTATGGCGTTGAAGAAGCCCTGGAAGCCGGGCTCTCGGAGATCTCCATCGTTACCGGTCGTGGCAAGCGCGCCCTGGAAGACCACTTCGATATCAGCTACGAGCTGGAGCACCAGATCAAAGGCACCGACAAGGAGAAATACCTGGTTGGTATCCGTCGCCTGATCGACGACTGCAGCTTCTCGTATACCCGCCAGGTAGAAATGAAAGGCCTCGGCCACGCCATTCTGTCTGGCCGCCCGCTGATCGGCGATGAGCCTTTCGCCGTGGTGCTGGCGGACGACCTGTGCGTCAACCTCGAAGGCGACGGCGTACTGACCCAGATGGTCAAGCTGTACAACCAGTTCCGTTGCTCCATCGTCGCCATCCAGGAAGTGCCGAAGGACGAAGTGTCCAAGTACGGCGTAATCGCGGGCGAAATGATCCGCGACGATATCTACCGCGTGAACAGCATGGTCGAGAAGCCCAAGCCCGAAGACGCTCCGTCGAACCTGGCGATTATCGGTCGCTATATCCTGACCCCGGATATCTTCAAGCTGATCGAAGAAACCGAGCCGGGCAAAGGCGGTGAAATCCAGATCACCGACGCCCTGATGAAGCAGGCCCAGGACGGCTGCGTGCTGGCCTACAAATTCAAAGGCAAGCGTTTCGACTGCGGCGGCGCCGAAGGCTATATCGAAGCCACCAACTTCTGCTTCGAAAACTTCTACAAGACCGGCAAGGCTTACTAAGCCAACCCCGCGTTGTAAAAAGGCCACCTTCGGGTGGCTTTTTTATGCGCCGACATTCGCCTGGTAGGAGCCAGCTTGCTGGCGAACCCTGCAAACGCCAATTCGCCAGCAAGCTGGCTCCTACGGAATCCAATGCAACCGGGCATGGCCACATCCCTTACGCCGTTGCGCTATGCTGCCCGCCAGCTAAGGAGATTTGCATGACTTACGATTTCGACCTCTTTGTCATTGGCGCCGGTTCCGGTGGCGTGCGCGCCGCTCGTTTTGCTGCAGGTTTTGGCGCCCGCGTGGCCGTGGCGGAAAGCCGTTACCTGGGCGGCACCTGCGTCAACGTCGGTTGTGTGCCAAAGAAATTGCTGGTGTACGGCGCTCACTTTGCCGATGAATTCGAGCAGGCCAGCGGCTTTGGCTGGACCCTCGAGGGCAAGCCGGACTTCGACTGGGCCACCCTGATCAGCAATAAAAACCGCGAAATCCAGCGCCTCAATGGCATCTACCGCAACCTGCTGGTCAATAGCGGCGTCACCTTGCTGGAAGCCCACGCCAAGATCGTCGACGCCCACCATGTCGAGGTCGACGGTAAAACCTTCAGCACCGAACATATCCTGGTCGCCACCGGCGGCTGGCCGCAGATTCCAGAAATCCCCGGCCATGAACACGCGATCAACTCCAACCAGGCGTTTTTCCTCAACGAGCTGCCCAAGCGCGTGCTGGTGGTGGGCGGCGGTTATATCGCCGTGGAGTTCGCCTCGATCTTTAACGGCCTCGGCGCCGACACCACGCTGCTATACCGCGGCGAGCTGTTTTTGCGCGGCTTCGATGGCGCGGTGCGCCGTCACCTGAAAGACGAACTGAGCAAAAGTGGTATCAACCTGCAGTTCAACGCCGATATCGCCCGGATCGACAAACAGGCCGATGGCAGCCTGCACGCCACCCTCAAGGATGGTCGTGTGCTGGAGGCTGACTGCGTGTTCTATGCCACCGGCCGGCGGCCGATGCTGGATAACCTCGGCCTGGAAAACACCAAGGTGCAGCTCGATGACCGCGGTTTTATCGAGGTCGACGACCAGTTCCAAACCCATGAGCCATCGATTCTTGCCCTGGGTGATGTGATCGGCCGCGTGCAGCTCACCCCCGTCGCCCTGGCCGAAGGCATGGCCGTGGCCCGTCGGCTGTTCAAGCCCGAACAGTACCGCCCGGTGGACTACCAGCACATTCCCACCGCCGTATTCAGCCTGCCCAATATCGGCACCGTCGGCCTGACCGAAGAGCAGGCACGCGACGCCGGGCACAAGGTGCTGGTGTTCCAGAGCGAATTCAAACCGATGAAGCTGACCCTCACCAGCAGCCAGGAGCGCACGCTGATGAAGCTGGTGGTGGATGCCGACAGCGACAAGGTGCTGGGCTGCCATATGGTTGGCCCGGATGCCGGCGAAATCGTCCAGGGCCTGGCCGTGGCGCTGAAGGCCGGCGCCACCAAGCGCATCTTCGACGACACCCTGGGCGTACACCCGACTGCCGCCGAAGAGTTCGTGACCATGCGTACGCCGGTCGGTGCCTGATTGAATATCGAAACCCTGTTCTACCTCAGTGTCCTGGTCGGCGTAGCGGTTTTTGCCGTTACGGGCTCGCTGCTGGCCGGGCGCAATGCCATGGACCTGTTTGGTGTGCTGGTGATTGCCCTGGTTACGGCGTTGGGTGGCGGCACCTTGCGCGACCTGATTCTGGATAACCACCCGGTCAGCTGGATCGGCAACGAGCTGTACCTGGTGGTGGCCTCGCTCGGTGCCTTTGGCACCGTGCTCTGGGCGCGCTTTATCAAGCCGCTGCCGGAAAAGGCGCTATTGATTGCCGACGCCTTTGGCTTGGCGGTGTTTACCGTAATTGGCACCGAGGTGGCGCTACGGCATGAGGTGCCCGTCAGCACGGCGGTGATCATGGGGGTGATGACCGGGGTGGCCGGCGGTGTATTGCGCGATGTGCTGTGCAACCAGATTCCGCTGATCTTCCAGAAAGAGGTGTATGCCACTGCTTGTATTGCCGGCTCGCTGGTGTATATGGGGTTGCTGCATCTGGGCAGCGGCCATTGGGCGGCGACCGGGGTGGCGATGCTGGTGGTGCTCGGTACGCGGATTGCGGCGATTTATTGGGGCTTGGCGTTGCCGCGCTTTCATCTGCTGGATCGGCGGCGGTAGGCGCGGTTTGCTCCCTCTCCCGCTTGCGGGAGAGGGCTGGGGAGAGGGCAGCGATAGGCGCTCCAGCTCGATATTCTGGATCCCCGCGTGCGCGGGGATGACGGGAGCGGCCTAAGGTCGAACCACAACCTCAACCTGTCGCACGCCCGCCGCCTCAAACTGCAATGTCAGCGGCAGCGTCTCACCGAGGCGCAACGCCCGCTTCAATCCCAACACCATCCGCGTATGCCCCGGCGCCAACAGCTGTTGGCCACCGGCCGGAATGCCGATGGACTTCAACGGCTGCACGCTGCTTACCGAGCCCAATTGCACTGTGGTCAGCAGCTTTACCGAACTGGCCAGCGGGCTGCTGGCACCGATCAACCGTTGCTGTTCAGTACCGCCATTGCGCAGGGTCAGATACACCTCGGCCTGCTCAGCTGAAATCACCTTGGCCCAGGGCTCGATTATTTCGACAGCGCCAGCCGCCCACAACGTCGGGCTCACCAGGCACGCCGCCAGGATCAGGGCAGGGCGCTTCATCTGTTTGGCGCCTGCTGCAGCTCCGGGTCATCCGGGTTTTGCTGTTCCAGCTCGGCTTGCAGCACTTGCACCTTCTGCAACTGGCCGGCTTCGTGCCAGTAGCTGATCAGCGCCAGGCGCGCATGGCGGTTGGTGGGTTGGCGTTTTAGCAGGGCGTCGAGCTGATTGCGCGCTTCCTCGGGCTTGCCCAGGTCGTGCAGGGCAATGGCGTAGATATAGTTGAACTGCGGGTCGTCCGGCGTCAGCTGGGCGGCCTTGGCCAGTTCCACCAGGGCCTGGTCACGCTCGCCAGCGCGGATCAAGGTCAGGCCCAGGCTATGGTGCAGCAGGCCCGA
>JBCECW010000342.1:0-5031 GCA_039207785.1 Pseudomonas sp.
GCATCCAGCTGGTGGTCGGTCCGCTGGAAAAGAACCTGGTGAAACAACTAAGTGATCGTGAGCAACTGCCGATTACCACCCTAGCCCTGAACTACAGCGACGTCGGCCGTGAAGGCCCACCCCAGCTGTTCCAGTTTGGCCTGGCCGCCGAAGACGAAGCCCGCGAAGTGTCGCGCCGTGCCTGGGACGATGGTATGCGCCGCGCCGTGGCCCTGGTGCCACGCGGCGAATGGGGCGACCGCGTACTGGATGCCTTCCGCCAGAGCTGGCAAGCCAAGGGCGGCAGCCTGATCGCCGCCGAGCATGTTGATCAACCCGTCGAACTGGCCCAGCAGATTGCCGACCTGTTCCAGCTGCGTCAGAGCGAAGCCCGCGCCAAGCGCCTGCAAAGCGTGATCGGCACCCAGCTGGCCGCCCAGCCGGCACGTCGCCAGGACATCGACTTTATTTTCCTCGCCGCCACGCCGCAGCAAGCCCAGCAGATCAAGCCGACCCTGGCCTTCCAGTACGCCGGTGATGTACCGGTGTATGCCACCTCGCACCTGTTCACCGGCGGCAGCAACCCGGCGCAGTACCAGGACCTGGACGGCATTCGCTTCTGCGAAACCCCGTGGCTGCTGGATGCCAACGATCCGCTGCGCCAGCAAGTCGCCGGCCAGTGGCCGCAAGCCGCCGGTAGCCTCGGCCGCCTGTACGCCATGGGCGTGGATGCCTACCGCCTGGCCCCGCGCCTGACCGAACTCAAGGCACTGCCGGAAAGCCGCGTCGATGGCCTGTCCGGCAGCCTGAGCGTCAACGCCAACCAGCGTGTCGAGCGCCAGTTGCCGTGGGCCGAGTTCCGCGATGGCGCGGTGCAACGCCTGCCCGTCAGCAGCAGTTTCTGATTGATTGCCGCCAGCACCCAGAACGCCGGCCGTGAAGGCGAAGCAGAAGCCTTCGAGCATCTGCGTCGCCACGGGCTCAAATTGCTGTGCCGCAACTGGCGCTGCAAAGGCGGCGAGCTCGATCTGGTCATGCTGGACGGCGATACAGTAGTATTCGTCGAAGTTCGCGCCCGCCGGCATTCAGCCTGGGGTGGCGCGGTAGAAAGTGTCGATGGCCGCAAGCAGCAGAAACTGATCCTGGCGGCCAACAGCTTTTTGCAACAGGAACCGCGCTGGAGCAAACATCCTTGCCGTTTCGATGTCGTAGCCATCAACACCGGTAGCGAGCACGCGAACCGACTGAACTGGATTCGCAACGCCTTTGACACCTGACTCAGCCTGAACCAACACAAGCGATTGCCGGCAGTACGCTGTGCGGCAGCAACCCAATGCAAGACCGAACCCGGTTTCGCGAGCGCTAAGGCGCCGAGCGATTTTTACCTGTAACAGGCAGGCACCAGAATCAACCTGGGCCACCTGATCAGCAGCCACACTGAAGGTCATCTCCGATGGACATGCAATCCCGTATCCGCCAGCTGTTTCAAGCCAGTATCGAAACCAAACAGCAAGCCATGGAAGTGCTTATTCCCTACATCGAGCACGGCAGTCTGGTCATGGTTCAAGCCCTGCTCAACGAGGGCAAGATCCTGACCTGTGGCAACGGCGGCTCGGCCGGTGACGCCCAGCACTTCTCCTCGGAGCTGCTCAACCGCTTCGAGCGCGAGCGCCCTAGCCTGCCGGCAATCGCCCTGACCACCGACAGCTCGACCATTACCTCGATCGCCAACGACTACAGCTACAACGAAGTCTTCTCCAAGCAGATCCGCGCCCTGGGCCAACCCGGCGACGTGCTGCTGGCGATCTCCACCAGCGGCAACTCGGCCAACGTGATCCAGGCCATCCAGGCTGCCCACGACCGCGAAATGATCGTGGTCGCCCTCACCGGCCGCGATGGCGGCGGCATGGCCTCGCTACTACTGCCAGAAGACGTCGAAATCCGTGTTCCATCGAAAGTCACCGCACGCATCCAGGAAGTCCACCTGCTGGCCATCCATTGCCTGTGCGACCTGATTGATAGCCAACTGTTTGGGAGTGAAGAATGACCCGTTCGCCATTAATCCTTGCCGCCCTTGCCGTCACCCTGGTGCTTTCCGGGTGCGGCAGCCGTTCGTTCGGCAACAAGATCGATGACCAATTCATCCCCTCGAATGTCGAGCAGAAAATCAACCAGGCCAGCCCTGACCTGGCCAATGGCTCGCATATTGTCGTCACCAGCTACAACGGCATCGTGCTGCTGGGCGTGCAAACCCCACGCGCCGATCTGAAACAAGCCGCCGAGCAAGCCGCTCGCTCTGTTTCGGGCGTGCGCAAGGTGTACAACGAACTGCAGGTGATTGCCCCCTCCTCGGCGCTGGCGCGCAGCAACGACGCCCTGCTGACCACCAAGATCAAGACCGAAATGCTGGCAGACAACAGCGTATCGAGCTCGAACATCAAAGTGATCACCGAGAACGGCGTGGTGTTTATGCTCGGCGTAGTCAGCCGCCAACAGGCGCAGCTGGCCGCCAACCTGGTGCAAGGCGTATCGGGCGTGCAGAAGATTGTGAAGCTGTTTGAGTACGTCGACTGACGTAAATGGCAGGTACAAAAAAGGCGACCCTGAGGTCGCCTTTTTTGTTTGTACGCAGGATGGGTAGAGCACAGCGAAACCCATCCATACAAAACCCGCGATGGGTTTCGACTACGTCTCTACCCATCCTACGGATGCCATCACTTGACCACTTTCAAGCTCGGGCGGCCGCTTGGGCGCGGTGGCTCACCACCGGACGGACCGTCGCCATCCGGATCATCTTCCGGCTCTTCGTCTGCCACTGGCGATTCCAGGTCGAAGACCATCCCCTGGCCGTTTTCCCGCGCGTAGATCGCCAGCACGGCGGACGCAGGAATAAACAAGGTATGGGCAACCCCGCCAAAACGCCCCTCGAAGCTCACGGCATCGTTATCCATATGCAGATGACGCACAGCGCTCGGCGACACGTTAAGAACGATCTGACCGTCATTGGCAAAGCCTTGCGGCACTTGCACATTGGGGTATTCGGCATTGACCAGCAGGTGTGGCGTGCAATCGTTATCCACAATCCACTCGTACAAGGCGCGGATCAGATACGGACGACTGGAGTTCATTGAAAGCTCCTTCAGCTTCAGCGCATATCGCGCTCAACACCCGACAAGCTGACCTGGAAGGCCTCGCGGGCAAACTGGCGCTCCATATAGTCGAGCAACGGTTTGGCCGGCTTGGGCAGCTCGATGCCTAATATCGGCAAGCGCCACAAGATCGGCAACAGGCAACAATCTACCAAACTCAGCTCATCACTCAGGAAATAAGGCTTGTCAGCGAACAACGGCGATACGCCGGTGAGGCTTTCACGCAGCTCCTTGCGCGCTTGTACGCGGGCGGGCTCTTTACTGCGCGGGTCGAGAATCAGGTCCACCAGGCCACACCAGTCACGCTGGATGCGGTGCATCAGCAGACGGCTGTTGGCACGTGCCACCGGGTAAACCGGCAACAGCGGCGGATGGGGGTAACGCTCGTCAAGATACTCCATCACCACGGTCGATTCGTACAACGCCAGGTCGCGGTCCACCAAGGTCGGCAGGCTGGCGTAAGGATTGACCTCGACCAGCTTGGGCGGCGTGCGCCCGGCTTCCACATTGATGATTTCCGCGCTTACACCTTTCTCGGCGAGCACGATACGTACGCGATGGGAATAGTGATCGGCGGGGTCGGAGTAACAGGCCAACCGATTGGTCACGCCCATGGCGATCCTCCTCGCTTGTTGAAGTTATCTGAGGCACAAAAACGTGCGCGCCCAATAGGGCGCGCAAGTCGACAGCGGAGAATACCAGTTACTTAGTGCACATCCTTCCAGTATTCACGTTTCAGCAGATACGCGAACACGAAGAAGAAGGCCAAGTACAGCAGCACGTAGGTGCCGATGCGCTCGCTTTTCAGTTTCACTGGGTTGGCGGAGTAAGCCAGGAAGGTCACCAGGTTTTTGACCTTCTCGTCGAACTCAGCCTCATTCAGCTTGCCGGTTTTCGGCACGATGGTGAGCTGGTCACAGGCTTCGTGGGTCAGCGGAGTACCGGTGAGCGGGTCGTACTGCTTCTTGCCGTTCTCAACCACTTGTACCTGCTTGCAACCTACAACCTGGCGACCTTGCAGACCGACCAGAACGTTAGGCATACCCACGTTCGGGAAGATCTTGTTGTTCACACCCCAAGGGCGCGCCGGATCTTCGTAGAAGTTACGCAGGTAGCTGTACAGCCAATCGTTACCACGTACGCGAGCCACCAGGGTCAGGTCGGGCGGAGCCGCACCGAACCACTTCTTGGCGTCGACAGGCGACATGCCGTTTTTCATCAGGTCGCCGATCTTGGCGCCGGTGAACACCAGGTTGCTCAGCATCAGCTCGTGCGGGATGCCGAGGTCATCGGCAACGCGCTCGTAACGCTGGAACTTGGCGCTGTGGCAGCCCATGCAGTAGTTGGCGAAAGTACGTGCGCCGTCTTGCATGGCGGCTTTGTCGGTCAGGTCGATATCGACCGAATCCAACTCAGGACCATGACCACTGTTGGCGAACGCGATGGCCGGCAGTACAGCGAAAACTAGTGCAGCAAATAGCTTTTTCATCAGCCAGTCACCCTTTCCGGAACCGGTTTGGTCTTCTCAAGCTTGGTGTAGAACGGCATGAGGATGAAGTATGCGAAGTACAGGATGGTGCAGATACGCGCCAACAGCGTGCGCTCGTCGGTAGGCGGCAGAACGCCCAGTACGCCGAGGATGATGAAGGACACGCAGAACGCTACCAGCCAGATCTTGCTCATCCAGCCCTTGTAGAGCATGGATTTCACCGGGCTGCGGTCGAGCCATGGCAGTACGAACAGCACGGCAATGGCGGCGCCCATGGCGATTACGCCGAGCAGCTTGTCCGGAACGGCACGCAAGATCGCGTAGAACGGGGTGAAGTACCAGACCGGCGCGATGTGCGGCGGCGTCTTCAGCGGGTCGGCCGGGATGAAGTTGTTGTACTCGAGGAAGTAGCCG
>JBCECW010000343.1:0-1371 GCA_039207785.1 Pseudomonas sp.
GCCCAGGCGTACGGTGGCCGGTAGTTCGCCGATCACATAGTTGTGGTAGACGAAGGCATCCAGCAGCTCACCACCGGAGGACTGCGCGCCTTCCTTGCGGTTGTGGTCGTCGATGTCATAGACCTGACGGTGCTCGTCCTTCAGCTCGAAGTCGTACCAGTACTTGCCGCGCAGAAACACACCGCTGTCGCCGTACTTGAGGGACAGTTCGTGCAGGCCTTTGAAGATCTTCGAAAAGGTCTCGCCCTTCTTGAAATTCAGCCGGCCATCGTCGGTGCCGCTGGCAAGGCCTTTACCCCCATTGGCCTCGCCCACCAGCCGTGAGTCCGCATCACGCAGCCCCCAACTGGCGCCAAGGTTGAAGGTGCTGTCGAACTGACCTTCGATCTCATCGCCGATGGTGAAGTCCACTGCCTGGGCAGCGGGCACTGCCAGGCCGGTGGCCAACCCGAGGGTGATGGCGGTCCGCAGGCGCGCCAGCCGCAAGGCACTTCGTCTATCGCTCATATCGCATACCTTTGTTGTTTTTGTTGGCGGGTGAAGCGTTTTTCAGGCAAAGCCTCCCCGTGGCGAGGCACCGAGGCGTGTCGCACAGGCAGGTTCAGCAAGGCATCGGGCGGCGCCCGCGCGGCGCCGGGTCAGAGAGTCAGGAAGGGCCGGCGAAATCGACCGCAAAGGCATAACGCCCCAGCACCAGCGCCAGGCGTTGGCTCTGCGCACCGCGCACCTGGGCCACCAGGCCGCGCCGGGGGTCCTGCTGCACACTGACCTCGACGGTCACGGCGGCGGCCCGCGCCTCCTGCTCGATCACCCGTGCGATCTCGCGCTGCTGCAAGGCCGGCTTGAATAGCTTGCCCACCGACGTCAGCGGCAGGCTGGGCAGAATTTCGATGCGTTTGGGCACCGCGGCGCGCTCGCTGATGTGCTGCACGGCATAGCCCAGCAGTTCGTCGGTTGTAGCGCTCTGCCCGGCCAGCAATTGCACATAGGCCACCGGCACTTCGCCGGCATAGGCATCCGGACTACCAACAGCCGCCACCAGGGCCACGGCCGGGTGGCCTTGCAGTGCCTCTTCGATCTGCTTGGGATCGATATTGTGGCCACCGCGAATGATCAATTCCTTCTTGCGCCCGGTCAGCCAGAAGTAGCCATCGGCATCTTCGCGACCCAGGTCGCCGGTGTTCAGCCAGCGTTGCCCGTCCACCTCGATCCAGGCGCCACGGTTGTGGTTGGCATCCAGGTAACCGGCAAACAGATTCGGCCCGTGGATGGCGATCACGCCGACCTCATCCACGGCGGCAGCGCGCAGGTAATTGCCCTGCTCGTCCAGCACCAGCGCACGCATGGCCTGGTACGGCAGACGCAAGCCAA
>JBCECW010000343.1:1381-2842 GCA_039207785.1 Pseudomonas sp.
TGCCGATGGTCGACGCGATCCGCGCGGCCGCGCCCGGCACGGCGTTCGCCCTGGGGCGGATTGATCGACGACACACAGGCGCCTTCGGTAAGGCCATAGCCCTCGAGAATGCGCAGCCCGGTGACCCGCTCGAACTCGCGCAGCAGCTCTACGGGCATCGGCGCGGCACCACACAGGGCATAACTCAGGCTGGAGATATCCGCACCGGCCAATGGCTGCTGCAGCAGGCCGGCATACACCGTCGGCACCCCGGAAAAAAAGCTGATGCGGTAGTGCTCGACAATCTTCCAGAAGCTGGCCAGCAACCCCGGCGTGCGATACCCCAGCGGCGTGCCAAGCACCACATGGTCGCCCTGCAGCCACGGCAGCAAACCGGTGACCAGTTGCGCGTTGACATGGAACAGCGGCAAGCCGCAGAAAAACTGTTTACGCACCGGCTGCTCAGCGAGAAACGCCGCCACGCTCCAGGCGTTGAACACCTCGGCGCGATGACTGCGCACCGCGATCTTCGGCACGCCGGTGGTGCCGCCCGTGCAGAAATAGGAAGAGTGCTCGTCGCCAGCAATCACCCGGCCATGGTTTAACTGCGCGCCGGTTTGCGCCGCCAGCAGGCTGTGCCAATCGTGAATGGTGCGCCCGCTGCGTTGGCGTTCGGCATGGGCCAAGGTCAGGGCGGCGTCGGCATCCTGCTCACTCAGGTAAGGCGCCAGGCTGACCCATACCAGGTGCTCCACGCTAGGCAGCTGGTCCAGATGGGGCGTCAGGCGCTCCCAGGTGTCGTGGCCGGGAGTCGGTGCCAGGCAGACCAGCACCTTGGCCTTGGCCGCGCGCAGCAAATCGGCGATTTGCCCACCGTCCAGCAGCGGGTTGATCGGCATGACAATGCCCGCCGCTTCTGCGCCCCAGATGCAGAAATGGGTTTCCGGCAGATTGGGCAATACAAAGGCCACCACATCGCCGGCATCTACCCCCAGGGCATGCAGCGCATTGGCGGTGCGGGTAATGGCTTGCAGCAGCTCGCGGTAGGTCCAGCGCCAGGGCTGCTGGAAGCGCTCCACATCATGGAAAAAGCTCAGCGCCGGCGCATCGGGATTCTGCTCGGCAGTACGCCGCAGCGCATCGTAGGTGCTGGTCGGCAGCGCCTGTTGCGCCAACGGGGTGCTTTCAATGGCCAGCACATCGGCCAGGGTGCGGGTGCTGTTCATGCACGCCTCCCGTTCGCCAGCAGGCACACGGCAAGGCACACAACGCGCAGAAGGCAAGCGTGATCACGCAGCCCGATTTCCAGTGAACGTGGCATCGGCGGCCAGCTCCATTTTGTTATTGTTGGAAAGCGGATTTGAAGATATTTCAGAAATGAAAGATTTTCAACAACCTTTTTGCGCGATACTCTGCCGCCACCCCAAGGGAGCTTTTATGGCAATCGGAAAACGCGACAGAACCCGCAGCAAGCTGCTGGTG
>JBCECW010000343.1:2852-5030 GCA_039207785.1 Pseudomonas sp.
GGCACTGGAAGGTGGCTCGGCGGCGCTGACGGTGCTTAACCTCACCGAGCGCGCCGAAGTGGCGCTGGGCACGTTCTACAACTACTACCGCACCCGCGAAGATGTGCTCGACGACCTGCGTGACCTGCTGGTGGCGGCCTGCCGCGACGACGTCACCCAGGTGATTGAAGGCCTCACCTCGCCCGTCGCAATTGTCGCCACGTCTGTGCGCCAGACCCTGTATATGGCCCTGCCCGGCAGCGACCTGGGCCGGCTGTTGTTCGACGCCTACCTGCCCATGCACGACTTTCTCGTCGACCTGCGCCAATACCTGAAAAACGACCTGGAAACCGGCCTGCAGACTGGCGAGTTTCACGTCAACAATAAAACCGCGGTGATCTCGATGGTCTCCGGCAGCGTGTTTGGCAGCATGCAAGACATCTACTACGGCGTGCTGCCGCTGGAAATGATCGACGACATCGCCGAAATGGCCCTGCTGCTGCTCGGCGCCGACCCCACCGCCGCCAGCGTGCAAGCCCGCCGCCCCATGCAGTTCTGCCCGCTACGGCAACTGCCGCTGTGCGCGACCGAACTGCTGCCGCCGTTGGGGGCGGCTGCCAAGTGAGAGGGGGAGCGTGTAGGTAGGTTGGTGGTTGTGGTTGTTGGCGGATAACGGCCAGAAGCGGTCATCCATGAGGACCCTGCATTTCACTAACCGATCGTAAACGCACAACAAATAACTCATCCCCGCCTTCCTACACTGACTCCGCTTTAATCCGCTCAAGCCCCTCCCGGTAGGTCGTGACTTTGAAGTCTGGGAAACGCTGTTTATATTTCGAGGAGTCAAACCGATTGTCGTGCTCGTAGCGCGGCAGCAACTCATGCAGTTCGCGCACTTGTTTGGACAGGAGGCCGGCAGCCGTCAGCATCCACTTGCCAAGCACCTTGTAAGAAGGCGCAGTGCCAAATACGTCGGCTGCCAAGGCCACGAACTCCCGGTAGGTTAGGCGCTGATCGTCGCAGGGCAGGTGCCAGGTCTGCCCATATGTGTCGGGAGCATTACCCAGGGCCGCCAATGCGCGGCTAGCGTCGGGTGTCCAGATAAGTGTGCGTAAGGTGTCGTCGCGCACGGGCACACGCGGGGACTGGCCCGTCTTAATCTTGTCGATGACCAAGGTGTTGGTGATGCTCTGCGTTTTAGCAGGTCCATAGAATTCAGGCGCCCTCCCGATAACCACAGGTATGTCGCCACGCGCCATCTCTTCCAACACCATGTTGGCCATCTTCGCTCGCACCTGCCCTTTACGACCTACGGGTTCGAACGGTGCTGCTTCGGTCAGCAAGCGGTCGTCCTGCGGGTACATATAGGTATTGTCGAAATAAACAAATCTGGCCTTCGCTGCCCGCGCAGCCTCAAGGCTGTTGCGTAGCATTGTTGGAAACTGCGCTTCCCACTGCTGAGTGTCCGGCGGCAGCCCGGCTGTGAAGTAGACAATGTTACTGCCATCTACTGCGGCGAAAGTCTGGCCCGCATCCAGCAGGTCTGCTGCCACCAGGGTGTCGGTATTATTCACCTTGCGTGGGTTGCGGCTTACCAGCCGCAGGTTCTCGGTAGAGATTCGGCCCAACTCTCGCGCCAACTCGATGGCGATCTGGCCAGTTGCTCCCAGAATGGTTTGCATAAAACCTCCTTGAGGCGTGGATATGGGTTCAAGCGCGCAGCACATTGCGCATACACCTGGATGCGTGGTGCTGATCAGAATAGCCAGCAAGCAAAACGGCGCGGCGCCCGGGGCAGCCCAGGCACCGCTTGCCATTCAACGCCCGCTCAATCGCTGTCCAGCATCGATTTCAACGGCGCAGGTGCGTATAGCGCGCTCTGGAATTGCGGCACGTACTCGTACTTCATCAACTTGCCCAGCTTCAATGACTTGATATACGCCGATAGGCTGCCATCGCTCAGTACCAGTTTCACCGCGTCTTCGCTGCTGCTGGACGCGTGGCTCAGCTGGCGTGAAACCGCGTAGCCATAACTCAGCTCGCCGTTGTGGGCGAGGTTGGTAAAGCTGTTGGTAACCAGCTCAACCTCGTTGGAAAGGTCACTGAGTTTTTGCGTTTCGAGCGTGACATCGACGGCTCCCGTTTGGCTGTCGAGTATCTCGAATACCACAGATTTATCGGTCTCTCGCAGGTTGATAC
>JBCECW010000344.1:0-5022 GCA_039207785.1 Pseudomonas sp.
CGTTAAGGTTGGTGATATAGCCGTCCGCCGGCGCCCGCACTTCGGTGCGTTGCAGGTCCAGGCGCGCCGCATCCAGATGGGCGCGAGCCTTCAGGTAATCGGCCTGGGCAGCGTCGGCCAAGTGGCTGGCGTTATCGCGGCTCTCGCGGGACACCACTTGCTCATCCAGGTCGGCACGGCGCCGGGCATCGGCCTGGCGACGGCGCAATACCGCCTGGCGCGCGGCCACCTCGGCCTCGGCCTGTTGCACGGCCAACTGAAAATGCTCGGGGTCGATACGCAGCAGCACATCGCCCTTTTTCACCGTCTGGTTATCCGTCACGGCCACCTCCGTCACCAGGCCACCGACATCGGCGGCGATATTGATGACATCGGCCCGCACCCGCCCATCGCGGGTCCAGGGCGCATCCATGTAGTGGCTCCAGAGGGTGCGCAGCACCACCAGGGCCAAGGCCAACACCAGCAGACTGACCAGCACGCTGATGACTTTTTTCGCAGACATTAAAGGCCTCGGCTCAACGGTAAATGCACAGTGCCAAGGCACCGTACAGGCAGATAAACAGGCTGACGCGCAGCAAGGTCGGGTGCCAGGCATGGCGGTAAACCCCAAGCCAGGCGAGCAACCGGTCCAGGCCCCAGCCCAGCAGTACGCACAGCACAAACAACAGGGTCAGGGCCGGCATATACACGCCCAGCACCTGCACTTCACGGGGCATGGGGGACTCCTTCGGCGCTGGCCAACGGCGACTGCGGGTCGAGCAAGGCGCTGCGGATAAAGTGCAGGTAACTGAGCACGCGGCGCAGCGGCGAGGTATCGAACTGCGGCGCCCGCGGCTCCGGGGTGGCGCGCACGGCGTTAATGGCCTGCTCCACGGCGTGCAAGGCGCGCTGGCGATGGGCTGCGCTGGGGCGCACAAACAGACGGATCAGCGCCCGCCCCATCACCCGGATCGCCCGGCGCCAGCGGGTGTTTTCGCCATAGCAGGGTTGCGCCGGCAGGGCTGCCTGTTCCTGGCGCAACTCGATCACGGCATGGCCAATTTCCTGCACCACAAACATCCAGCGCAGCAGGTTTTGCTGCACATCCGGGCGGCCATTGGCAAAGCCGTGGGCCTGGTTGAGCAAGTCGCGCGTGCCGCTTTCAAAACCGGCCACCAGGCCCTTGAGCTTGCCGCTCACGGCAAACACCACGCGCATGCGCAAGTCATGCTCCAGGCGGCGCCATAGCCAGGGGCGGTTGGGCGGCAAGATAAGCGCGGTGGCCAGGGTTGCCATGGCCATCGACAACAGGGCCGCCAGGTACTCGTTGATAAAGCCATAGGGGTTGTAGAGGGTCAGGTTGGCCGGCAACGACAGCATGCAAAACCACACCAGCAGGCCCGTGCCCACGCCGGCCCATTGCGGTCGGGTAAGCAAGGCCGCGCCCAGGGCAAATACCGGGGTCAGGGCGCAGCACAGCAAGGCAAAACCATCCAGCCGTGGCAGCAGGAAAAACAGCAGCGCAAAGCCCAGCAGTGCCGCAGCACAGGCGCCGAGCAACAGCTGGGCGGCCAGGCGTTTAGGGTTGGCGCCGGCAGATACCAGGCCGGTGATCATCCCCGCCGTCATCACCAAGGTGGTGCCGCTGGGCCAGGCGGTGGCCAGCCAGAAGGCGCTGAGCGCCAGCATCAGCAACGAGCCACGCATACCGGCAACGATGGCGGCCATGCCGTTGGCGCGCGGGGTAAAGGCGTCGGTAAAGTGCTCGCGCGCATGGTGATGGTCGAGCAACGAGGCGTGGGTCAGCGCGTAGTTATGCAGATCGTCGGCAAAGCGATAGAGCAGCTCGGCGGCGGTATTGAAGTCCAGCAGCTGTGCTTCGTTGGGTTGCTGCATATGCAGGTGCAGGCGGGCGCGACGGATCTGCTCCATCAGCTCCAGCTTGCCGACCTCTACCCGCTCGGCCAGTTGCACCGCTTCGCTGTCGCTGCACAGGCGCGAACGCAATGGCGCCAGCACCACGGCCACTTCTGCCAGGCAAGGTTGCAAGGCCTCGACCACCGCGCCCTCGCCCGCCACCTGCAACCGTCGCAGCAACTGATAAAGCGCGTGGAAGCGGGTGGAGAGCTGCATAAATTCATTGTTCAGCCGCGCCAATCGCCCACTGCGCAAGCGGATATGCGGGTCTTCAAAGGCGCTGGCATTGCGCAGGTTTTCCAGGCCCACGGCCTCGGCGGCAAAGCGCGCATTCAGCTGCTCGAAACGCGCGGGCGCCAGCTCGCCGGCCAGGCCTTCCCAGGCAAACCCGGCGAAGTCGCGAAAGCGCAGGGCCAGGGTGCTGCGCAAGGAGCTGCTGCTGGTCTGCGGCAACAGCAAACCATTGACCAACCCGGTGCAGAGAATCCCCAGGCTGATTTCCAGCACCCGCCACAACGCCGCCATAAAAGCGCCCTCGGGGTGCAGGGTGGCAGGCAGGCCGATCATGGCGGCGGTATAACCGGCCAGCACACAGGCATAGCCGCGAAAGTCGCGATAGCGCGTGGCGCCTGCGGTACACAGGCCAATCCACAGCGCCAGGCTTAGCAGAAACAGCACCCGCTCCTGGGCGAACAAGGCGATCAGCAGCACCATCATCGCCAGACCGACAAAGGTGCCGATCAGGCGGTAGAAACTCTTGGCCAGCACCTGCCCGCTTTGCGGCTGCATGATGATAAACACCGTCACCAGCACCGTACTGGGTTGCGGCAATTGCAGCCGGTAGGCCAGCCACAGGGCCAGAAAAGCGGTCAGCAAGGCCTTGGCGACAAACACCCAGGTCACCCCTTCGCTGCGCCCCCAGTCGGCCAGTGCCGCGCGCAGCGGCAATACGTTGGCTGTGCTCATGGCGCCACCTCGTCAGCGCGCACGACCCCGCCCCCCAGGGCCACCCACAATTGCGCCTGGCTGGCCAACTGCTCGGCCAGCACCTGCTGCTGGCTGCGCTGCTGCTGGAACACCTCGGTTTGCGCCTGCAACACGGCACGCCAATCGGTCAGGCCGCGTTGATAGGCCACCTGCGCCAGGTGCTGGTTGGTCTGCGCCAGGCTCAGGGAATGGGCGACAAACTGCTGTTGCTCGGCCAGCGAATGCAGGCGCGTCAATACATCGGCCACGCTGTGCAGGGCGGCGATCACCGTCTGGTTGTAGTGCTCCACCGCCAGGTCATAGCCGGCGGTGCGCGCGCCCAACTGCGCGCGCAGGCGGCCGCCATCGAAAATCGGCAGGGTCAGCGCCGGGCCCAGGCCATAGGTGAGTTTGTCGTAGCGGAGAAAATCCAGGCCAGCGCCCTGCACCGCCGCTGATCCCAGGCTGCCGAGCAGATCGATATCGGGATAGAACTCGGCCTTGGCCGCCTCGATACCTTGCGCCTCGGCCGCCACCTGCCAGCGCCGCGCCACGATATCCGGCCGCCGGCCCAGCAATGCCAACGGCAGGTGATGGGGCAAGTTCGGCACCTGGGTCAGTTGCAACTGCGGGCGCTGCAGCGCTTCGCCAGCAGCCGGTGGTTGCCCGGCCAAAGCCGCCAGTTGATGCCGGCTGAGGGCGATGGCTTCATCGGCCAGGTCCAGTTGCCGCTGCGCTTGCGGCAGTGGCGTTTGCGCCTGGCTAAGCTCCAGGCGCGTGGCCAGGCCCGCCTGCAAACGCCGTTGCGCCAGGCTGACCAGTTGTTGTTGCTGCACCAGTGCCGCCTGGGCGATATCGCGCTCGGCAAAGCGCAGCGCTAGGCCCACATAGGCGCGCAGCAGATTGCCTTGCAACTCCAGGGCAGCCGTCCGTTGTTCGGCGGCGACCACCTGCGCCTGGTTCAGTGCCTTCAAGCGCAAGCTACGCTCACGGCCCCACAGATCGAGGTTGTAGCTCAGGCTCAAGCCCTGGGTGTTATTCCAACTGCTGGTACGCCCCAGCGTGCCGGGACCATAGAAGCCATCGTCGGGCCAACGCTTGCGCTGCATCTGCGCGCCGTAGCCCAGTTGCGGCGCTTCATCGGCCTCGGCCACGCCGGCCATGGCTTGCGCCTGGCGCACACGGGCGGCGGCCATTTTCAGCGTTGGGCTGGCGGCCAGCGCCTGGGCCATCCAGGCGTTCAACTGCGGATCGTGGTAGGCCTGCCACCACTGCGCGTCCGGCCAAACGATATCCACCGAGGCCGGCTCAAGCGGCGCTGGCGCCTGGCTTGAAGGACGAATGCCGCTGCTGTCCAGGCAAGCACTCAAGGCAACGGAACACAGACACAAGCTGGCAAGGCGAAGCCATTGCCCAAGGGCGCGGAGCACTGCGGTTAATCCTGACAAGGCGACGGTTGAGGTGCGCGGCTCTTGGGGCCGGCTGACGGCGATTCTAGGGGGCGACAGGGCGCCGGATAAGCGAGGTTTTTGGCGAATCATTGTGTACTAAAATGCGACAATCTCTGGCAGCTTTCCTGCCAGACTGCACACCCGCCATGACTGCCCGCTGATTGTCGTCAGCCCCCGGCAACCGGCGCCTCAGAGGAATTACCCGGGTGGACATCCTGTTCAATATGCGCACCTTTGTGTGCGTGGTCGAAACCGGCAGCTTTACCGCCGCGGCGCAACGTATGGACCTCACGACCTCCTACGTTTCGCGCGCGGTGGCCACCCTGGAAACCCACCTGCGCACCCGCCTGCTGCAACGCACCACGCGGCGCATTGCCCTGACCGAAGCGGGCCAGCGCTACCTGCTGCGCTGCCAGCAGATATTGGGCTATATCGAAGAGGCCGAAGCCGAGGCCAGCGATGCCCATGCGCATCCGGCCGGCAATCTGAAAGTGCATTCGATGACCGGTATCGGCCAGCACTACCTGATCAAGGCCATCGCCGCCTACAACCGCAAATACCCCGATGTGAGTTTTGACCTGACCCTGGCCAATCGCACCACCGATATCCTCGACGAGGGCTACGACGTGTCGGTGGTGATTGCCCGCGAACTGCCAGACTCGGGGCTGGTGTCCAAATGCATCGGCAGCACCTTTAGCGTACTGTGTGC
>JBCECW010000345.1:0-5021 GCA_039207785.1 Pseudomonas sp.
AACACCGCAAGGCCGAGCGCGGCATCCTCGCCTACCAGCCGGGCAAGCTGCTGGTACGTGGCGACACGCCGCTGTTCAAGATCGAACGCCTGCTGGGCGTGGACCTGGACCATATCGAAGCGGAAACCCTGGCCGGGCTGATCTACGAAACCCTGAACCGCATGCCCGAAGAGGAAGAAGTGCTCGATGTGGCCGGGCTGCGGGTGATCGTCAAGAAGATGAAGGGGCCGAAGGTGATTTTGGCCAAAGTCGTAAAACTGGATTAACCGCTGCCCTCTCCCCCAGCCCCTCTCCCGCAAGCGGGCGAGGGGAGCTGACTTCCGACTCGGTCAAGTCCCCTCGCCCCTCGGGGAGAGGGCTAGGGAGAGGGGGGACGTTCACACCTCCCCCACCCCAATCATCTGCGCCGCCTTCTCGCCAATCATGATGCACGGCGCATTGGTATTGCCGCTGATCAGCGTCGGCATGATCGACGCATCGGCCACCCGCAACCCTTGCATGCCACGCACTTGAAGCTCAGGCGTCACTACGCTCATGGCATCCACACCCATCTTGCAGGTGCCCACCGGGTGGAACACGGTGGCGGCGTAGTCGCGGATATAGGCCAGCAACTGCTCGTCA
This sequence comes from Pseudomonas sp., assembly GCA_039207785.1. GTDB lineage: Bacteria > Pseudomonadota > Gammaproteobacteria > Pseudomonadales > Pseudomonadaceae > Aquipseudomonas. The sequence goes on from JBCECW010000345.1 coordinate 622, forward strand.
CTTTGCACCTCGGCGCCGGGCAGCATTTCCTTGCCGCGCAGACCATCGAAACTGCTATCGGCCAACACCTTGCGCGCCAGCTTGAGGCCCTCGACCAGCACCTTGGCGTCGTCCATATCGGCGAGGAAGTTGAAGTCGATTTCCAACTCACGCTGCGGGCTCAGGCGCAGCTCGCCAATGGACTTGGGCCGCAACACACAGGTGTGCACGGCATAGCCATGGCCCCACTCGAACAGCCGCCCACGGTGGCTGCGGTAACCCGGCACAAAGTGAAATTGCACATCGGGCAAGCCCGTGGCCAATGGCGTGCGGGCAAAGCCGCCGGCCTCGACATAGTTGGTGGTCAGCCAGCCTTTTTTCTGCAGCAGGTACTTGAATGGCGATAGCAGTATCTGACCCAGCGAGCCCCAGGAAAACCCCAGGGTCAGCGGGCTGGCCGAGCGTACGGTGATCAGGCCATCGAGGTGGTCTTGCAGGTTCTTGCCCACCCCCGGCACATCGCACACCACTGGTACACCAGCGGCTTCCAGCTCCGCACGCGGGCCGATACCGGAATTCAGCAGAATCTGTGGCGAGCCCAGGGCGCCGGCACACAGGATCACTTCACGGCTGCATCTCAGGGTCAGCGGCTGGCCATCCTTGATCAGGTTTAACCCGCGTACCTGGGTGCCTTCGCACACCAGCGTTTGTACATTGCAGCCCGTCAGCACGGTGAGGTTTGGCCGCTCGCCCACCGGCGCGACAAAGGCACGGTAAGCCGACAGGCGCTTGGCGTTTTTCTGCGTCAGGTTGTAGATGCCGGCGCCTTCCAGCTCGCCGCCGTTAAAGTCGTCATTGCGCTTGATGCCCACACGCTCGGCCGCTTTTACAAACAGCGCGGACAGCGGGTTGGGATCGCGTGCTCGGTCCACCAACAGTTCACCAAGCGTCCCATGCAACGCCGGGTTCTGCCCCAGCAGATTGCGCTCGGATTTCTTGAACAGCGGCAGCACATCCGCCCAGCCCCAGCCAGCACAGCCCTGTTCGGCCCAGCGCTCATAGTCCGAGGCATCGCCACGGATATAGATCATCGAGTTCATCGAGCTGGAACCACCCAGCGCCTTGCCACGCGGAGTATGCAGGCGGCGGTTGTTCAGCTCTTTTTGCGGCGTGGAGAAGAAGTTCCAGCTGAAGATCTTGCTCTTGTACAAGGTGATGGTGCCGGCCGGGGTCTGCACCCGTGGGCTGGCATCGCTGCCGCCGGCTTCCAGCAGGCAGACGCGTACGGCGGGGTCGGCGCTCAGGCGGTTGGCCAGTACGCAGCCGGCTGAGCCGGCGCCGACGATGATGTAGTCGTAGTCAGGCATAGGGGGCTCGCTTGGAAATGGTTAAGGGCATCGCGCCGTTGGCCGCGATGCCCTTGATCTCAATGCACCTCGGCGAGGTCATCGTGCAGCAGCTCCAGAATCCGCCGCTTCATGCGGATAAATTCCGGTTCCATCACCACATCCAGCGAACGCGGGCGGTCGATGGGCACATCCAGCACTTCCTTGATGCGCCCAGGGCGCGCGCCCATCACATAGATACGGTCGGCGAGCAGAATGGCCTCGTCGATATCGTGGGTGACAAACACCACGGTTTTTTTCGCGTTGCCCCAGATCTGCAACAGCAGTTGCTGCATCTGCAGGCGGGTCTGGCTGTCGAGGGCGCCGAAGGGTTCGTCCATCAGCAGAATCTGCGGGTCGTTGGCCAGCGCGCGGGCAATGGCTACGCGCTGCATCATGCCGCCGGAGAGTTGCTTGGGGTAATGCTGGGCGAACTTGGCCAGGCCCACTTCGTTGAGATAGAACTCGACGATGGTGTTGATTTCATCGCCCGGCAAACCACGGCGCTTCAAGCCGAATTCGATGTTCTGCCGTACCGTCAGCCAGGGAAACAAGGTGTAGCTCTGGAACACCATGCCGCGGTCGGCACCCGGACCATCGACCTTGTTGCCGCCGACATAAATGGCGCCATCGCTGGGCTCGGCCAGCCCGGCAGTGAGGTACAGCAAGCTGGATTTGCCGCAGCCCGACGGGCCGACGATGACCGCGAATTGCTGGTCCGGCACTTCGAACGACACGTTATCCAGCGCGGTAAAGGTTTCGCCACTGGGCGACTGGTAACGCAGGCTCACACCCTCCACCTTCAGGCGGCTTTGCATGGCGGCGTATTCGCTCAGGGCCGGCAGGATATAGGGCTTGGTGGAGGTCATTGTGCCCATGCGGCAATCCTCAGACGAAGCAGACGGAAGAGTTGGTCGGTGATCAGGCCCAGCAGGCCGATGATGGCGATGGCGAGGAAAATCACGTCCACCTGGAAGCCGCGCATGGCTTTCAGGCTGATGTAACCCAGGCCGCTGGAGGCGGCGACCAGCTCGGCCACCACCAGGTAGGTCCAGGCCCAGCCCATGGTCACCCGCAGGGTGTCGAGCACGCCCGGCAGCGAGGCCGGCGCCAGCACGTGGAAGACCACGTCGCGACGGGTAGCGCCCAGGGTATAGCTGGCGTTGACCAGGTCCTTGGAAACCCCTTTGGACACATCGGCAATCATCACCAGCTGCTGGAAAAAGGTGCCGAAGATAATCACCGCCACCCGCTGTTCCAGGCCAATGCCGATCCACAGGATAAACAGCGGTACAAAGGAGGTTACCGGCAGGTAACGGATAAAGTTCACCAGCGGCTCGAGCAGTGCCTGCACGATACGGAAGCTGCCCATCAACAGCCCCAGCGGCACCGCCACCAGGGAGGACACGGCAAAGCCGATCAGCACCACTTCCAGGCTGGCGCCCACGTGCTTGGCCAGGGTGCCATCGTTGCCCAGGCGCACGGCGGCGTCGAATACGGCGCCGGGGGTGGGCAGGAACATGGTCGGCACCAGGCCGCCATACGACAGGCCAACCCACAGGCCCAGTACCGCCAGCCAGCACAGGGTGCTGGCGGCAAAAATAAATTTGACCGGCAAATTGACCTTGGGGGTCAGGCAGCGGTTGATCCAGGAACGCGTAGTGGCCACGACGCCACCTCCGAAAAATAAGGCAGGAACACAGGCAGGAAACACGCCGCGTACCAGGGCACGCGGCGCAGAGGGCTTACGGGGTGACGAACGCGGTATCTACCAGGTCGTCATAGCTGACGGTGAAGGGCTTGCCTTGCAGCTCGCTCCAGGTTTCGTTGGCCAGCTTGATGATCTCGGCGATATCACCGGGTTTGCCCGGAGTGCCCAGCAGCTTTTCGCTCATGGCCTGGTCGTAGAACTTCACGCCCTTGGCAGCTTCAGCCAGGTCTTCAGGCTTGGACAGGTAACCGCCCACGCCCTTGGCCATGATGGTGTAGGCCTCTTTCGGATGGTCCTTGGTGTACTGCACGGCTTTGTACAGGCCGGCTACCAGGGCCTTGACGTCGTCGGGTTGTTTTTCGATCACATCGCACGACAGCGCGACCACATCGACAATCACCCCCGGCGTGGTGCTGCTGTCAACCAACACGCTGCCGACGCCTTTCTGTTTCACCGTCGACAGGTTCGGTTCCCAAGTCACCGCCGCCGGCACACGGCCGGCAATAAAGGCGGTGGCGGCGTCATCGGAGGTCATGTTCTGCACCTCGAGGTCGGCCATGCTCATGCCTTGCTTCTTCAGCAGGTACGACAGCCAGAACTGCGACACCGAGCCTTCGTTCACGGCCACTTGCTTGCCTTTGAGGTCTTTCAGGCTGGTGATGTCTTTGTTGACCACCACGCCGTCGCCGCCATGGCTTTCATCCAGCGCGGCGACGCTTTTGAAGCAGAAGTCCTTGGAGCGGTACTTGAGGATTTCATCGATGGTCGAGGCCGAGCCGGATAACTTGCCCGACGCCTGCGCGGCCATATACATCGAGGCTTCCTCGATGGTGGTCAGCTCCAGGTCCAGGCCGGCATCCTTGAAGTAACCCAGGTCGCGGGCCAGGTACAGGGTGCCGTAGCCGACCCAGGTGGTATGACCGATAGACAGTTTGCCCGCCTGCGCGCCAGTGGCGACGGCGGCGAGCATAAGGGACAGCGAGACACGCTTGAGCAAGGACTTGCGCATGGAACACTCCCACAGCCTGATGGCTTAGTTATTGATTGAATTGCGGGGCAGTAATGGCCAACGGCCAAGTGATTCCGTGACCCTCGCCTCTGTCGGGTGAGGGTTCTTGTTCTGCGATACAGCGTTGTTCGGTGAAGCGGTGCGCAAAGCACACCCTACGCAACCTCGTAGGGTGCGCTCCGCGCACCAAGCGATCTCAAAGCACACCAATCTCCTGCGCCGTACGGTCTACCGCGCGCTTGGTCTTGCTCACCAGCTCATCCAACTCGGCACGGGTGGCCACCAACGCCGGCGCCATGATCATGCGGCCCAGGGT
>JBCECW010000346.1:0-5019 GCA_039207785.1 Pseudomonas sp.
GATCATGGGTGCCACCATGTTTATTCAGCAGCAACTGAACCCCGCGCCGCCGGATCCGATGCAGGCCAAGGTGATGAAAATGATGCCGATCATCTTCACCTTCTTCTTCCTGTGGTTCCCAGCTGGTCTGGTGCTGTACTGGGTGGTCAACAACTGCCTGTCCATTGCCCAGCAGTGGTACATCACTCGCAAGATCGAAGCCGCTACCAAGGCTGCCAACGCGTAAGCCTGGCTTGCTAAGCTGAATCAGCGCCCCGCCCGAGCAATACGTGGCGGGGCGTTTTGCTATCTGCCCCTCTGAGAAGAACGCGCCATGCACAACGTCCGAGAAACCATTGCTGCCGTCGCCACCGCCCAGGGCCGTGCTGGCGTGGGGATCGTCCGCGTTTCGGGTCCCAAGGCGCAGGCGATTGCCGAAGCGGTCAGCCAACGCCAATTGAAGCCACGCTATGCCCATTACGGGCCCTTTTATGGCGAGCAAGACCTGGTACTCGACGAAGGCCTGGCGCTGTACTTTCCCGGGCCCAATTCCTTTACCGGCGAAGACGTCCTGGAACTGCAAGGCCACGGTGGCCCGGTGGTGCTCGATCTGCTCCTGCGCCGCTGCCTGCAACTGGGCGCGCGCCTGGCCCGGCCAGGTGAATTCAGCGAGCGCGCGTTTCTCAACGACAAGCTCGACCTGGCGCAAGCCGAAGCCATTGCCGACCTGATCGAAGCCAGCTCCGAGCAAGCCGCCCGCAATGCCTTGCGCTCGCTGCAGGGCGAGTTTTCCCGGCGCGTGCATGGCCTGACAGAACGCCTGATCGCCTTGCGCATCTACGTCGAAGCGGCCATCGACTTCCCGGAAGAAGAAATCGACTTCCTCGCTGACGGTCATGTATTGGCCATGCTGAACGAGGTACGCAGCGATCTCGCCTCGGTGCAGCGTGAAGCCAACCAGGGCGCGTTGCTACGCGACGGGATGACCGTGGTCATCGCCGGACGCCCGAATGCCGGCAAATCCAGCCTGCTCAATGCCCTGGCGGGTCGTGAAGCGGCCATCGTCACCGAAATCGCCGGCACCACCCGCGATGTGCTGCGCGAACATATCCACATCGACGGTATGCCGCTGCATGTGGTCGATACCGCCGGTTTGCGTGATACCGATGACCAGGTGGAGAAAATCGGCGTGGAACGCGCGCTGAAGGCCATTGGCGAGGCCGATCGTGTGCTCCTGGTGGTCGATGCCACCGCGGCCGAAGCTGCCGACCCCTTTGCCCTCTGGCCCGAATTCCTCAGCCAGCGCCCGGACCCAGCCAAGGTCACCCTGATACGCAACAAGGCTGACCTCTCCGGGGAGCCCGTGGCGCTGGAGGTGAGTGAAGATGGCCATGTCACCCTAAGCCTATCTGCCCGCTCCAGCGCTGGCCTCGACCTGCTGCGTGAACACCTGAAAGCCTGCATGGGCTATGAACAGACCGCCGAAAGCAGTTTTAGCGCCCGTAGACGTCACCTGGAGGCATTGCAGCATGCCAGCCAGTCGCTTGAGCATGGTTATGCACAGCTGACCTTGGCCGGTGCCGGCGAGTTGCTGGCCGAAGACCTGCGTATTGCCCAGCAAGCCTTGGGCGAGATTACCGGCGCATTTAGCTCGGATGACCTGCTGGGCCGCATTTTCTCGAGCTTCTGTATCGGCAAATAGCCCAAGCGCCATTACTTGAAGCCCGGTTTAGCCGGGCTTTTTTCTGCCTGAAATTCATCAACAAGGCAAAAATAAACCCTGTGGATAACCGCCCCTGAGCCCCGTCGATAAGCCGGTGGAAAAGCTGACGATAAACCGGGCTGTGTAAAACCTGCCTATCCATCCACAGCTTCCAGGGGCTTATCCAGAGGGCTCAAGGGTAGATGACCACAGGGTTGTACAATTCCATCCACCGCGTCATTGCTGGGTTGTAGCAATCTATCCACAGAAAACAGGCGCATAAGTAATAAACATAAAAACAAAGCTTTAAAAAAATTCTCTCTTCTCTTTCTTTATTAACCGACCCACCGCGCCAACCCGGGCCATTGGCTATTTTTTGTTCAAAAGGCTTCTTTCAAACGGGCTAACTCCCTATACTTGCCGCCTTTCCGCTTTTCCCAAGTACGCCGGGCCGTCAAAAGCCGCCGGGTCAGTTAAAAGCCTCCCCCAATTCTCAACAGGCACGAGGTGCGTGGTGGATTTCCCTTCCCGTTTTGATGTCATCGTTATCGGCGGCGGCCATGCCGGCACTGAAGCAGCGCTGGCGGCTGCGCGCATGGGAGTAAAAACCCTGCTGCTTAGCCACAACGTCGACACTCTCGGGCATATGAGCTGCAACCCTGCCATTGGCGGCATTGGTAAAAGCCATCTGGTGAAAGAAATCGACGCTCTGGGCGGCGCCATGGCCGAAGCCACCGACAAAGGTGGTATTCAGTTCCGTGTACTCAATAGCCGCAAAGGCCCAGCCGTACGCGCCACTCGCGCCCAAGCCGATCGCATGCTGTACAAGGCCGCGATCCGTGAAACCCTCGAGAACCAACCGAACCTGTGGATATTCCAGCAGTCCTGTGACGACCTGATCGTTGAGCAGGACCAGGTGCGCGGCGTTGTTACCCAGATGGGCCTGCGCTTTTTCGCCGAATCGGTGGTACTGACAACCGGCACCTTCCTCGGCGGACTTATCCACATTGGTCTGCAAAACCATTCCGGTGGCCGCGCCGGTGATCCACCTTCGATTGCCCTGGCCCACCGCCTGCGTGAACACCCACTGCGTGTCGGCCGCCTGAAAACCGGTACGCCACCGCGCATCGATGGCCGCTCGGTAGACTTTTCGGTGATGACCGAACAACCCGGTGATACCCCAATTCCGGTGATGTCGTTCCTTGGCAACAAAGAACAGCATCCGCGCCAGGTCAGTTGCTGGATCACCCACACCAACGCCCGTACCCACGAAATCATCGCCGCGAACCTCAACCGCTCGCCGATGTATTCCGGCGTAATCGAAGGCATTGGCCCGCGCTACTGCCCGTCGATCGAAGACAAGATCCATCGCTTTGCCGACAAAGACAGTCACCAGGTATTTATCGAGCCCGAAGGCCTGAACACCCACGAGCTCTACCCCAACGGTATTTCCACCTCGCTGCCCTTCGACGTGCAGCTGGAGTTGGTACGTTCGATTCGCGGCATGGAAAACGCCCATATCGTCCGTCCGGGCTATGCCATCGAGTACGACTACTTTGATCCGCGTGACCTGAAGTACAGCCTGGAAACCAAAGTGATCGCCGGTCTGTTCTTCGCCGGGCAGATCAATGGCACCACCGGTTACGAAGAAGCCGGCGCCCAAGGCCTGCTGGCCGGCGCCAACGCCGCGCTGCGTGCCCAGGGCAAAGACAGCTGGTGCCCGCGTCGCGACGAAGCCTATATCGGCGTGTTGGTGGATGACCTGATCACCCTGGGCACACAGGAGCCGTACCGCATGTTTACCTCACGTGCCGAGTACCGCCTGATCCTGCGTGAAGACAACGCCGACCTGCGCCTGACCGAAAAAGGCCGCGAGCTGGGCCTGGTGGATGACCGTCGCTGGGCCGCGTTCTGCGCCAAGCGTGAAGGTATCGAGCAGGAAGAGCAGCGTCTGAAAAGCACCTGGGTGCGTCCTAATACCCCGCAAGGCGATGCCATTGCCGAGCGCTTCGGTACACCGCTGACCCACGAATACAACCTGCTCAGCCTGCTGACCCGTCCGGAAGTGGATTACGCCGGCCTGATCGAGGTTACCGAGCCTGGCCACGCCGACCCACAAGTGGCCGAGCAGGTAGAAATCAAGACCAAGTACGCCGGTTATATCGACCGCCAGCAGGACGAAATCGCCCGTCTGCGTGCCAGCGAAAACACCAAGCTGCCGGCCGATATCGACTACGCCGCAATTGCCGGTCTGTCCAAGGAAATTCAAAGCAAGCTGAGCCAGGCGCGTCCGGAAACGCTCGGCCAGGCCTCGCGTATTCCTGGCGTCACACCGGCAGCCATTTCCCTGCTGATGATCAACCTGAAAAAACGCAGTGCCGGTCGTGAGCTGGAGCAAAGCGCCTGATGTCCATGGTTACCGCGCAACACGCTGAAGAATTGTCCCGTGGCGCCGCCGAACTGGGCGTTGCGTTAAGCGAACAGCAGCACAGCCAACTGCTGGGTTACCTGGCCCTGCTGATTAAATGGAACAAGGCCTACAACCTTACCGCCGTCCGCGACCCGGACGAGATGGTGTCGCGCCACCTGCTCGATAGCCTGAGCGTGGTAGCGCACGTGGTAGAAGGTGGCCAAACCTGGCTGGACGTTGGTAGCGGCGGCGGCATGCCGGGTATTCCGCTGGCCATCATGTTCCCGGATCGCCAGTTCACCCTGCTGGATTCCAACGGCAAGAAAACCCGTTTCCTGACCCAGGTAAAACTGGAGCTCAAGCTGGCCAACCTGGAAGTTATCCACAGCCGGGTCGAAGCCTTTACCCCACCGGTACCGTTCCAGGGTATCTGCTCGCGGGCGTTCAGCTCGCTGCAGGATTTCTCCGACTGGACCCGTCATCTGGGCGACACCGACACCCGTTGGCTGGCCATGAAAGGCGTGCACCCGGACGACGAGCTGCAAGCCCTGCCGGCCGACTTTGAATTGGCTGCAACGCACGTCCTCAAGGTTCCCGGTTGCCAAGGCCAGCGCCATCTGTTGATACTGCGCCGCATCATATGATCGGGACTGACGCTGACCATGGCTAAAGTATTCGCCATCGCCAACCAGAAAGGCGGTGTGGCCAAGACCACTACGTGCATCAACCTGGCAGCTTCACTGGTGGCGACCAAGCGTCGCGTACTGTTGATTGACCTTGATCCACAGGGCAACGCCACCACCGGCAGCGGTGTGGATAAGTTGGCGTTGGAGCATTCTATCTATGACGTACTGATCGGCGAATGCGACCTGGCCCAGGCCATGCAGTTCTCCGAGCACGGTGGCTATCAGCTGTTGCCGGCCAACCG
>JBCECW010000347.1:0-5003 GCA_039207785.1 Pseudomonas sp.
CCACGGGCCTGCACCAGCAGATCCTGGCCAAGCTGCGTGAAAGCGGCGGTGTGCTGGCGGTCAGCGACAAGAGCCCGCCGGAAACCATCGCCACCCTGTTTGGTGTCAGCAAAGGCAACTTCAAGAAAGCCATCGGCGCCTTGTACAAACAAGGTGAGCTGGTGATTCACGCCGACCGTATCGAACTGCCGTGACGCTTGCACGCGTTGGCAAAAACCGCTGACGCTGTTCTAGAGTGTCGGTGACGCCGTTGTAGCTCAGTCGGTAGAGCATCTGATTCGTAATCAGGAGGTCGGGGGTTCGATTCCTCTCAACGGCACCATTCCAAGGGCCGAGCCCGGCCTTTTTCCCGCTTCATTTTGCCCGGCGCTTACTCTGTAGGCTGGCGGCGACGTGTCTAGCTCAGGCGCTGCACGGTAATTGACTCGCGGGTCTACTTCGACGTACAAAACTTCGGCGCTCAGGCTTGACGCCGCAAAAACACCTGCTTGGCAGTACCTTTCGGCAGAAATATGACGTTCTGGCCGGACAATGGCGCAGCCGCTGTAGCCGATGGCACCGATAGTCGGCTAGCTTGCTGGCTCATTGCTATCAACTCTATCCGTTAGTACGATCGTGCGTTTTGCGCGTCACGCATAGGGATATCAAGATGAGTCGTCGCCCCATTGCATTTGTCCTGCTTGCACACGGGTTCGGTGCCAAAACCTGGAATAGCCGCTTTCACGCCGGCAAGATCATTGGCCTGAACGAAGAGTATGCCTACGGCTATCACCATGCCGAAAAAGACGGCTTTGACGTTCGCTATTCCGAAGATCTGCACGAAGGGCTCTTCAGTAAGCTGGTACGTTTCGCCTTTCGCGCGCTATTGGGTTTTGATGCTGTGCACGCCTGGCGCAATCGCGCGGCATTCTTTGCCGCCGATGTGGTGTGGACCCATACCGAAAGCCTGAGCCTGGCCGCCGCGCTGCTGTGCCGTTTGCACCGGCGAAAGCCCAGGCCCAAGTTGATTCTGCAGTCAGTGTGGCTGTGTGATCAGTGGGAGCAACTTTCCCGTTTCAAGCGCCGCCTCTATAGGGCGCTACTGTCCCAGGCGGACATCCTGACCTTTCTCTCGCCGCTCAACGCACAAAAGGCGCAAGCCATCTTCCCGGATAAACGCTGCGAGTTTGTGCGTTTCGGCATTGCTTCCTCGCGTCCGCAGCCGCCCAGGGCGCCCCGCAGCACGGGCGTTGTACGCCTGTTATCGCTGGGCAACGATCGGCACCGTGACTGGACCACTCTGGTTGAAGCGGCGCGCGGTTTGCCGGATACCAACCTGGTGATCGTTTCCGGCACCGCCCCCAAGTACCTGGTCAACGGTACGGCCAATTGCAGCATTACCACGCCCAGGCAGAACAGCGAGCTGGATGCGCTGTTCGCTTCGGCCGATATCATCGTCGTGCCGCTGACCGAGAACCTGCATGCCTCGGGCATTACGGTGGTGGAAGAGGCCATCGTCAAAGGCTTGCCGCTGGTGGTCAGTGATGTGGGCGGCTTGCGCGGTTATGTTGGCGACGACGATGTCTGGTATGTACCACCGCATAACTCACAGGCGCTGCGTGAGGTGATCAGCCAGGTGATCAGTGACCCACAGGCGGCCCTGGCCAAGGCCAGTGCGGCGCAGAAAACCCTCAAGCGCAATGGCCTGAGCTCGCTGGCCTACGCCGCAGAACATGCACGGCTAAGCCGGCAACTGCTCGGCCTGCCAACGGTTCACCCGCAGCCCGCTGGCACCGAGACGGTATAAGCCGCTCAATCGTCCTGCGGCACTACCCAGAACAGATGCACGCCACCATCGTCGCGGTAGGCGATGGTGACGTTATCGGTTTCGCCGATCTCGGCAAGCACTTGCGCCCAATCTTCTTCTGACTCGTCCGGTGCCTTGTAGAGCAGGGCGGTCTTGGACTTCTGCGCAGCCGGCGAGTTGATGATGCGCTGCAGGCGAGTGGCAAGCAGCTCGTATTGGCTGAGCAGGCGGGCGGCGTTGGACATTCAGTGCAATCCTTTTACTGTTTGGATATACAGTATTCTAGAGCGGTAAATTTCCTGCTGTCGAGCCCGAATCAAAAACCGCTAAATCGCGCAAATTCCTCGACCTGGGCCCGCTCCGAACGCAGCTGGTTGACCTTGGCCGCCGGGTCTGGATAACCCAGGGCCATGCCGCAATACACCACCTCGTTATCGGCCAGGGCGAAATGGCGGTGCAAGCTGTCGCGGGCCATGCCCCAGGCTTCCTGCATACAGGTGCCCAAGCCACGTTCGGTGGCGAGCAAGGCCAGGGACTGCATAAACATGCCGACATGCGCCCACTGGCCATTGCCCATTTCCTTGTCGATGACAAAAAACAGCCCCACCGGCGCGCCGAAGAACTGGTAATTGCGCGACATCCATTTCAGCCGCGCGCCTTTGTCTTCCCGGGGAATACCGAGCAGGGCGTACATGTCTTCGCCGATCTTGTAGCGCCGCGCGCGGTAGGGGTCTTGCAGGCCTTCGGGGTAGATCGGGTAATCGCCCACTTCACCTTTGGGATTTTTCATCAGCGCCTCTACGGCCAGGCGTTCCAGTGCGGTCTTCTCGGCGCCGGCCACGGCGATCACTTTCCAGGGTTGCAGGTTGCCGCCTGAGGGCGACCAGCGCGCATCGTCCAGCAAGGCGTGGACAGTGGCGGCATCTACCGGAGTGTCGAGAAAAGCACGGGTGGAGATGCGTTTTTTCAGGGTCTCGGCGACAGACATGGGAGCTTCCTTTCCAAGGGCGAGGTTATTGTTTTTGCCAAGCGTGGCCGTTGTTCTAAGGGCTGTGCAGGGCAAAAGCAATCTGCCAGACAACAAAAAGCCCGCGCGAGGGCGGGCTGTTTGTTTGATAGGGCTGATCCTTCAGCTGTCGGCAGTATGGCGGCGCACCATGAAGAATTAATGACGGCCAGAGAAAAAAGCCCATCGTGAAGATGGGCTTTGTCGAGCGTTACCAACGGCCATGGTGGCCGTAACCGTAACCCCTTGGCTCGTAATACACCGGCCGTGGCGGTGGTGGCGGTGCGTAATAGCGCGGGCCGTAGTAGCGGGGCGCTCTCACCACCACCGGCTGGTAATAAACGGGCTGGGCATACACCGGTTGCGGTGGCGGGTAGTAGGCCACTGGCGGTGGTGGCGGGGCCTCGACGTAAACCGGGGCGCGCTGCGACGCAACCACCGCGCCGCCTACAACCGCACCGACCACTGCACCGAGTACAAAGGGTCCACCGTCTCCACCGTGGGCGGAGGCCTGGCCGGCGAGGGCGAGGCTGCCGAGCAACAGCGCAACTTTGGGCAGACTTAACATGATGGTCTCCTGAATACCCGGTGAGGTTGATGCCGGGTTATCTGTAAGACGTGCGATACACCACGAAGTGCCAAAGGGGCGTGTAAAGGTTGTGTAAGGGTAAAGCTGGCCTTAGGCCTGCACGAACTCGGCAAAGCGCACGCCAGTGCCGGCGGGGCGTACGTCCTGGAACAGCGAGTCGCGGTCGGCCGACAGTTCGAGGCTGACGGTGGAGTTGCGGCTGCCTTTGTTGCGGGTAACCAGGCCTTCATCGTTGTTGCGCAGGTACACAGTTGGTACACGCAGGTGATGAAGCTCGTCGGTGACATGGTTGTGCATCAGCAGATGCACCCACTCGTATTGGCCGATTTTCAGGCGGCCGACCGGAATGTCGAACCACCAGATGTTCTTGTTCAGGTTGATCGTCGCAAAGTGCGTGTTGTTGACGCCGAGCACTGCGCCACCGAGTTGTTGGTTACGGCGGGCAATGGCGGTTTTCTTGTCGATTTTCATGCTGTTCCTGACACGCGTGCGGGGTAGGGCGGGCGGCAGCCTGGGCGGCACCGGCGCGTAGTGTAGCAGCCAGCCGGGACGTGCCAAAGGTTGGCCATCGCGGTTGCCGCCGCCGGCTGGTGATCACTTACCGCCTCGGCGTTGGCGCAAATGCCCTACTAATCGCCGGGGCGCGGGCGGCCTTGCTAGGCATGATAGGAACCCCATCGGTTTTTGCCAGGAGCGGCCCATGTCCTACAGCACCCTCAGCTATCAGGTGAACGAGCAGATTCTGACCCTCACCTTGAATCGCCCCGAGCAGTTGAATGCCTTTACCGTGGAAATGGCCCACGAGCTGATTCACGCATTCAACCGAGCCAGCGACGATGACGAGGTGCGCGCCATTGTCGTGACCGGCGCTGGCCGGGCGTTCTGCGCCGGCATGGACCTGTCGGTGGGTGGCAACGTATTCGGCCTGGATGAAAGCCAGCAACCGACCTTGCAAGACATGCAGGAGCGCCTGGACGACCCCGCCATCCGCGACGGTGTGCGCGATACCGGCGGCCGCGTAACCCTGGCGATCTTCGACTGCAAGAAACCGGTGATTGCCGCCATCAACGGCGCGGCGGTGGGTATCGGTGCCAGCATGACCTGCGCGATGGATATCCGCCTGGCGTCCGAGCATGCGCGTATCGGCTTTGTCTTCAACAAGATCGGCATCGTGCCAGAAGCCTGCTCCAGCTGGTTTCTGCCGCGCATCGTGGGTATTTCCCAGGCGCTGGAGTGGGTCTACAGCGGCGATATCCTCAAGCCCGAAGAGGCGCTGCAGGGGCGCTTTGTCAAAGCCGTGGTGCCGGCCGAGCAATTGCTGGAAGAGGCCTACAAGATTGCCCGGCGCATTGCTCAGTACAACCCCGTGGCCATCGCCCTGACCCGGCAGATGATGTACCGCAACGCGGCGCAGAATCACCCGCTGGAAGCCCACAAGGTCGACTCGCTGGGCATGTTCTACACCAGCGTTGGCGGCGGTAAGGAGGGTGTGCAGGCGTTTCTCGACAAACGCCCGGCCGACTACAGCGCGCAGTCGGCCAATGCCATGCCCAGCTTCTATCCGTGGTGGGAATAGCGCTTTAGAAACGTCCGAGAATCATATGGGCGGCCTTGACCAGGGC
>JBCECW010000348.1:0-5003 GCA_039207785.1 Pseudomonas sp.
CGCGGTGGTACAGGTCGAACGGCGCGCGGGCCGGCACGTACAGCAGCGAGGTGTATTCCAGCTTGCCTTCGACCTTGTTGTGGCTCCAGCTCAGCGGGTTTTCGAAGTCATGGGCAACGTGTTTGTAGAACGCCTGGTACTCGTCGTCTTTTACCTCGGTACGTGGGCGGGTCCACAGCGCGGACGCGCGGTTGACGGTTTCCCATTCGGCTTCGGCAGCAGCCTCTTCACCTTGCTGCTCTTTGGGCAATTCGATTGGCAGGGCGATATGGTCGGAGTACTTGGTAACGATATTGCGCAGGCGCCAGCCATCGGCAAACTCGCTTTCGCCGGCCTTGAGGTGCAGCACGATACGGGTGCCACGCTCAGACTTGTCGATGGTCGCAACTTCGAATTCGCCCTCGCCTTTGGAGGTCCAGTGCACGCCTTCGCTGGCCGGTGCGCCGGCACGGCGGCTGTAGACATCAACCTGGTCGGCAACGATAAAGGCCGAGTAGAAGCCGACGCCAAACTGGCCGATCAGGTGCGAGTCTTTTTTCGCGTCACCGGACAGCTGCTTCATAAAGTCGGCGGTGCCGGACTTGGCAATGGTGCCCAAGTGGGTAATGGCATCTTCGCGGCTCATGCCGATACCGTTGTCCTCGAGGGTCACGGTGTTGGCGGCCTTATCGAAGCTGACACGGATTTTCAGGGCGTCGCCACCTTCCAGCAGGGCTGGATTGGCCAGCGCTTCAAAGCGCAGCTTGTCGGCGGCGTCGGAGGCGTTGGAGATCAATTCGCGCAGGAAGATTTCCTTGTTGGAATACAGCGAATGGATCATGAGGTGCAGCAGTTGCTTTACCTCGGTCTGGAAGCCCAGGGTTTCTTTTTGAGTTTCCACACTCATGGTCGTTTAACTCCAAGCAGATGGCAGAGGCCGTAAAACCGGCGATGACCAACAGATGGGGGCAAGGAGTTTGATTTCAAGGGGTTAGGATTCGACGTCCCCCCCTACACCCGTCATCCCCGCGAAGGCGGGGATCCAGGCTTCCGAATGGGACGCGCAATCGCGCACGACGCGACATTCTGGATCCCCGCGTGCGCGGGGATGACGGTGTCCGTCGTTACGGCTCTAACAATTCGATGGAAGTAATCTGCCCCGGCACCACCGCAAAGCTCGCCCCGCCCTGCCCGTTGACGTTGCGCTGCACCACGATCTGGCCTTCGGTGTCGATGCCGTTAAAGCGCCCTTCCACCATGCTGCCGCGCTCAGTCAGGATGCGCATCTTCAGGTTCTGGTAGCGGTTGGGGTTGTTTTGCAGACGCTCCAGGCTAAAGCGTAAACGCCGGTCCAGCGAGCTGGCAGGCGCCGGCGTGGCATCGGCCACTGCCGGTTTTTCTGCCTTGGCCGGCGCCTTGTCTTTTTCGCCAACCTGATAGCGATCACCCACCACCACCCAGCCACGCCCAGGGCTCTTGCGCAGCACGACGGGCAATTGCTGGCGCTGGTCGTTGATGCGCGCTTCCACTTCCAGGTTCAGGGTGGTGGCGGGAAAGTCCACGGCCGGCAGGATGCCAACGTCCACCTGGCTGGTGGCGAAGCGGCGCTTGAGGTAGTCGCCAATCACGTATTCCAGGGTTTCCCGCGAGTCGTAGCGGGTATCGACCTTGTCGTCGACATAGCGCAGGTGGTTGGTAAACACCTCGACAGTGCCACTCAGGGTGGTCTTGAACTGCGGCGGCAGCACCAGGTGGAAGTCGCCGGCCAGCTTGTTCGGGCCTTGCGGGTCGAGCTTCAGGTGCAGGGTATAGGCGTGGTTGAGGCGCCGCGCTTCGGGCAGTTCCTGTTCGGGCAACAACCAGCTGAGTTGCACCTCGGGCTGGTTACCGGCGTCCTGGGGCAGCACATCGACCCGCACCGGGGCATTGCCGGAGGTGGCGAGGTTGGGCATGCGAATGGTTACTTCCCGACGAGCGAAGACATCCTCGCCTTCACGTAAGGTCAGCACGCCATCGATCAGCTCGCCCTGCTGCGGCGCAAACGGCTGGCCATTGAGTTTGCCGCGCAGATTGATCGCCAGCTCGGTCGGCGCCTGCACGGCGGGGCGTGCCCAGTCGAAGCTGAGGATGGCTTGCAGGCGTTGATAATCTTGGTTGGCCAGTAATGTCAGGCCGACGACCAGCGGGATAAAGCCCAGGCCGCCAAGCACCACCGCCTTGCGCGCCACGCGCCAGTGGCGCAGTACAAAGGCCAGCGTCATCGGCGGCAGCAAACTGCCCAGCCCCCAGAGCAGGCTGGTGTCGAACGCCAGCATCACCAGCCAGACCAGACCGACCAGAATCAGCAGCAAGCCACCGAGGATCAGCAACGCATCCATCTATCAACCCCGTCCCATTAGTCTGCGCACCACAAGCAAGAGCATCGCGGCTGAAGCCGCGCCTACGCGCCTCGGTTGGGTTATGGCTCGTCCACTTTGAAATGCGCCCGCGCGGTGGCAATCGGCTCACTGCGGGTGGTTTGCCAGGCGGTGATCGCCACGTTGGCTACGCGTCGCCCCTGGCGCCAGACCTGGCACGAGGCGAAGGTGTCACGATAGTGGCCGGCGCGTAGGTAATCTATCGAGAAGTCGATGATTTTTGGAAAGTGTGGCGCGCCCATAAACATCAGCAGGTGCAGCATGGCGCTGTGTTCCATAAAACCGGCGATCACACCGCCATGGATGGCCGGCAAGATCGGGTTGCCGATGCTGTCTTTATTGGCCGGAATGCGGAACACCATATCGTCGCCCAGGCGCAGGCATTCAATGCCCAGCAGCTTGGCGTAAGGGGTCAGTTCCAGCAGTTCGTCGTAGTTGTTGCTGGCGTGCGCGGCCTGTACCAGTTGGCTCAGGTTCAACGGCGCCGGGGTCAGCTCGCTCATACCTTGCCTCCGTTGATGGCCGCGTGCAGTTGCTCGGGCTTGACCGCCGTGCTTTTCAGCTCGGTATCGCCCTGGGCGCCTTTGCCCATGCGCATAAAGGTGCCCACCACATTGGCGATGGGTTGCTCGGGGTCGTCCTGGTAGGCGTAGCCACGGGTAAAGATGATATTGGGCGTGACGCGGTAGCACTCGGCTACGCCGAACACGTCCTTGTTGGGCTCGGCCGGGCGCATATAGTCGATGCGCAAATCCAGGGTCGGGCAGATTTCAAAATCCGGCAGCACACAGATGGTGGAGATGCCGCAGGTGGTGTCCATCAGCGTGGTGATGGCGCCGCCGTGGATCACCCCGGTCTCGGGGTTGCCGATAATCTGCCGGCTATAGGGCAGGCGCAGGGTCAGACGCTGGCTGTCGATGGCCTGTACGGTCAGCCCCAATACCTGGCAGTGGCGCAACGCCGACAGGAAGCGCTGGGCGCGCTCTAGAATCAGGCTATCGCTCATGTTCAAGGTCTATCTCATTGATCCATAAGGGCCGCATCATACCTTTCCAATCCGCACTTTGGCGCCATCTGGCCGGGGCATTGGCGATTTTGCTTGGAACTTCGCGCAACAGGTCACGCTCCAAAACGCAGCGACGAGATAAATCGCCCCGATAAAACCAAAAGGACCTCACTCATGAACAAGCCAATTGCCTACGCCCTGCTGCTCGCCGCGACCATGACCATGGCCGCCTGCGACAAAACTCCGGAAGACAAGATGGAATCCGCCCAGGAGTCCGCCCAGGATTCAGCCGAATCGGCCAAAGACGCTGCGCAGAAAACCGGCGAAGCCATCGAGCAGAAAGCCGAAGAGGCCCACGACGAAGCCACCAAGTAAGTCGTCGTTGCCGTACACACAAAGGCCCACAGATGTGGGCCTTTGTTGTTTTTGCATTCGACAAGAGATCGCTTGGTGCGCGGAGCGCACCCTACGGGGTTGGCGTACCGGCGCGCACCGCTGCCTAACGCAGCGTCGGACTCAGCATGATCAGCAAGGTGCAGACCAGGCCGACAATCCACACCAACGACCGCTGCCAGTGGTAGTCGCCCCAATACAGAAACAGATACAGCACCCGGCACACCACGAAAATCACCGCCAGGGTATCGACGAAAAAGCCCATGGTCGCGGTGGTATGCGCCATCAGCACCGCCGCGGCAAACAACATAAAGGCCTCGAAGGTATTCTGGTGCGCCGCATAGGCCCGCGCGCCAAACCCCGTCAGCCGCGCCTGCTGCGCGCGCGGATGGTGGTTGTCGTAACCGCCATCCTTATTCATTTCCTTGGCTACCGGCACCTTGGCCAGAAAGATCAACACGGCGGTGATAAACACACACCAGAACGGCAAGCTCATAGGTTTCTCCTTGTTATTTGGGCATGACGCCGGGTTGGAGTGTAGCGGTGTTGTAAGGTTGCACTAGCCGTTGTGCTTGCCGTGATATCGCTTGGTGCGCGGAGCGCACCCTACGGCACCGCGCCAAACTCACGCCGAAACCGTAGGGTGCGCTCCGCGCACCAAATCGGGCGAAAAAAAAGGCCACCCGAAGGTGGCCTTTTTTCTAGCTAAAAACGCTTAGGCGTTTTTGGCGGTCCAACCGGTCAGCTCGGCCAGGGCCTTGCCGATGTCGGCCAGCGAACGCACGGTTTTGACGCCGGCATCTTGCAGGGCTGCGAATTTCTCGTCAGCAGTACCTTTACCACCAGAGATGATGGCGCCGGCGTGGCCCATACGCTTGCCTGGAGGTGCAGTTACACCGGCAATGTAGGAAACCACTGGCTTGGTTACGTTGGCCTTGATGTAGGCAGCCGCTTCTTCTTCAGCCGAACCACCGATTTCGCCGATCATGACGATGGCTTCGGTTTTCGGGTCTTCCTGGAACAGCTTCAGGATGTCGATGAAGTTGGAGCCCGGGATCGGGTCGCCACCGATGCCGACGCAGGTGGACTGGCCGAAGCCGGCGTCGGTGGTCTGCTTCACGGCTTCATAGGTCAGGGTGCCGGAGCGCGACACGATGCCTACTTTGCCCGGCAGGTGGATGTGACCCGGCATGATGCCGATCTTGCAC
>JBCECW010000349.1:0-5003 GCA_039207785.1 Pseudomonas sp.
CCGATGGGGTTGGCAGCAAAGGTCTCGGAATGGAAGAACGCTGCGGCGTCGGCCTGGTCGGGGTAGTTGTCGACCTGCAGTTCCACCAGGTTGCGCTCCGGGTCGCGGTAGTAAAACGAGGTGGTGGGGCCATGGTTGATGGTCCACACCGGCTGGATGCCAAGCTTGCTCAAACGGTCGTAGGTGCTGAGCAAGTCGCCGATGCTCAGGTAGCTGTAGGCGACATGGTGCACACCGGCCATTTCATCCACCTGGGCGGCCAGCCCGGGCATATTGAAAAAGGCCAGGCGGTGGTGTTCTTCGTCATAGGCGAGAAAGGTCAGCACCTCGTCTTCGAACACCAGCTCGGCCTGGAATAGCGCGGTGTACCAGTCCACCGAGGCTTTGCGGTGGGCGCAGCGCATCACGATATGGGCCATCTTGAACGGCACGATACGTGGCGCCGCAACGGCGTTGGCGGTGGGTTGGGCTTGAATACTGTTCATGGTCTGCTCCTTATCGTTGTCTTTACCGGCTGCTCACCAGCACTCCACACAGCCACGCCACTCGGCGCTGGGCGCGCGTGCGTGAACCTGGTGGTAGCGGCCGCTGAAAAACAGCAAGGGTTTGCGCTGGGCGCCGAGGCGCACATGTTCGATTTCGCCGATATACAGCAGGTGGTCGCCAGCCGGGTGTATGTCCACCGTGCGGGCCACCAGGTGCACCAGGCTGCCGTCGAGCAAGGGCGTGTCCTGGTGGAAGGAGAACGGCAGCTCGATATCCGCCTCCGGGCGCCCGCCAAAATGCGCGCTCAGGGAGCGCTGGCTGTCGGCCAGAAAGTTGATGCCGTAGCACACGCCCTTTTTCACCCACTCGTTAAAGCGCGACTGGTTGCGGATGGAGATCAGCACCAGGGGCGGATCGAGCGACACCGACATAAAGGCATTGGCGGTCATGCCCGCCGGCTGGCCATCGGCGACAAAGGTCACCACGGTGACGCCGGTGGCGAACTGGCCCATCACCGAGCGCAGAAGTTTGGGGTCCAACATGCTATTTCCTCGCAGAACAGGCGCCGTCTCGCGTTGGCGCCTGTGGTTGAGTGCGCCACTCACACCAGCGGCGTGACGGTGTTTTCCACGCCGAGCAAGGCTTTGCCGTAGAGCTCGTTGCCAATTGCCGGCAAGGCCACGGCATGGCGGGCGGCGGTGTTGGAGTCGCGCCACCAGCGCTGCATGGGGCTGGTTTCGGCAAAGCTGCCGGCACCGTGGGCCGAGAGCAGGATATTCAGGGCGTCGGTGATATGGGTGTTGACCAGGCCGACGTCGGCGCGGATCCGCGCGCGGGTCAGGGCATCGAGCTTCACTCCGTCGCGAGCGGCCTGGTCAATCTGTTCGGTGGCGCGATAAACCCGTAGCTCGGCACTGTCGACCTTTAGCGCGGCATCGGCGATCTGCGCCTGGAACATCACCGAGTCGGTCTGCTTGTCGAACGAGGTGTAGGCCACGGCGCGCCGCGGCGCATTGGCGATCACATACTTGAGCGCGGCGCGGCCCATGCCCAGCTGCGGGCCGTTAAGGATCAGGGCGGCAAATGGCACAAACAGCGGGCGGTAGGCGGCTTCGTCCTTGAACTCGGTGGCGTATTCACCTTCGATAGCGCCGGCCATATTCAGCAGGCGGTGGTCCGGCACAAACACTTCATCGGCGACGATGCAGTTACTGCCCGAGGCGCGCATGCCGGCGGTAAACCAGGTGTCGTCGATGCTGTAGTCACTTTTGGGCATCAAGGCCAGGTACTGGGCCACCACGCTGCCGTTGCCATCGCGCTCTTCGGCGCCGACCACCGCCCAGTCCGAATGCAGGCTGCCCGAGGAGGAATACCACTTGCCCGAGACGATCAGGCCGCCCTCTACCCGCCGGGTGCTGGGCGAGGCATTGAATACGCCGGCCACACGGGCATCGGGGTTGGCGCCAAATACTTCGTCCTGGGCCCGCTCACTGAACAGGCCGGTAAACCAGGCACAGACGTTGGTCAGCGCCACCACCCAGGCCGTGCCGCCGCAGCCTTCGGCCAAGGCCGCCGAGATATCGATATGCGCGCGCAGCGAGCCCTCGTAGCCGCCGTAACGCTTGGGCACCATCAGGCGAAACAGCCCGGCTTCGCGAATGGCCTGGATATTCTCTTCCACGGCACGGCGATTCTTTTCCGACTCGACGGCGTTCTTCAGCAGCAAGGGCTGCAATGCCTCGGCGCGCTTGAGCAAGTCCTGCAGGCTGGCGCCGTTGCCCTCCACCTGGCGAACACCCATTTCATGTGCAAACAGCTTGGCTTCTTTGATCATCTCGATTCCGCTTATCATAATGACTAATATGTCATCGCTTTCTTCTGGGCGAATAAAAGCCGCCCGCAACAAAGCGCTGGCGTGTAACCACGGGTTAACAGGTTGTGGGAATGGCTAGCCGCAGGCCTTCGCGGTCACGGACGTGGGATTTTCCGCGCCAGACCTCGGGGGCCAATCAGCGATAGCGGAACGAAACGGAAGGTGCGAGTTACACCCGGTGTCACGGAGGGTCATGTTCATCTCCTAATTATTTTTATACAGAGTCAGAACGTCTTGCATGCATCAGATAGAACATATTTGTCATTACGACAATGGCGCTCAATGTAGGACGATCCTTCGCGCCATGCAATAGCTTTTTGCGCGAATTTTTTAGCGCTGGCAGAGCGTCGACAAACTCCGCCACAATGACAAAACGTCACCCTCACCCCACGCATTTGCAAAGAGGCCGGCACAAGGCAATGGATAAAGAAAAGGTCGTGATCGACCATCGACCGAAGATGGCCGAGAAAAAACGCTTGATGATGCGCACCAAGCTGCTGGACGCCGCGATGCGCGTATTTGCCGAACAGCGCACGCCGGCGCCGGTTATCGACGATGTGATTCGCGAAGCCCAGGTATCGCGCGGCACCTTCTACCGCTACTTCACCTCGCTGGACCAGGTGCTGGTCGCCCTCGGCCAGGACCTCAACAACCAGATGACCACCGATATCCTGCCGGTGTACGACATTCTCACCGACCCGTTGCAGCGCTTTTCGGTGGGCTACCGAATCTTCCTGCTGCGCGCCCTGCTGGACCGCAAATGGGCCGGCTTTGTTACCCGTGCCGATGCCTGGCCGCACCAGGCCCTGGTGGCCGAATATATGACCCGCGACCTGCACGCCGGCCGCGCCAAGCAGCAGTTTGTATTTGGCCGCATCGATGCCACCACCGATTTTCTGATGGGCGCCTCGGCCCATGGCATCCAGGCGATTTTGCTCGGCACCGAGCAGATCCACGAATACATCGACAGCAGCGTGCGTATGGCGCTACTAAGCGTGGGTTGCAGCCCGCAGGTCAGCCAGGAAGGCGTCGAGTTTTCCCTGAAGTATCTGCAGGCCTGGGCCGCCGGCGAGATGGGTATGGCACGGCCGGTGTGGGCGTTGAATATGCAATCCAAGGAAGGCCGCGAGTTTCTGGCCCATAGCGCCACCCACATGGAGTGAAGCCAAAAACCCCGCAGCAAGCAGGAACACAGCGTCTGGCTTGTTGCGGCGGCAAACTCTCCAATTGCGAATTGATTGCATTAACTGATAGGGTGCGGCCCCTTGTGATTTTGATCGCCAAACGCCGTGTCGAACTGGAACGCCCGCCTCGCCCGCCTGTTTCTGGAGCATAAAAAAGCCCTGGAGCTTTTTGTCGTGCGCCGTACAGGCAATCGCCAGGTGGCGGCGGACCTGACCCAGGAAGCCTTTCTGCGCCTGGCGCGCTTGCCCGACAGCGAGCGCATCGACAACCTGCGCGCGTTTCTGTTCACCATCGCCGGCAACCTGGTGCGCGACCACCAGCGCCAAGCCATTCGCCGTGATCGCGTCGAAGGCCAGATGCCCGAAGACGAACCGGTCTGCACCGTGCCCGGGGTGGCGGAGCGCCTCGCCGCCGAACAGGAAGAAGCGCTGTTGCACGCTGCCATCGCCGCGTTGCCAGCGGTACGCCAACGGATTTTTCTGCTCTACCACGTCGAAGGATTGGCCTATCGCGAGATTGCCGAACGCGAGGCGACCAGCGCCCGCAGTGTGGAATATCATCTGCGCCAGGCCCTGATCGACTGCCGTGCCTTCCTGAAAGCGCGGCTATCCGATGGCGATTCCACCCCATGAGCACCCAGCCCCTGCCAATGACCGACGACGACCGCTTTGCCGAGGCCAGCGCCTGGCATTTCCGCCTGCAGGCCGAGGATGTGACCGCCGCCGAGCACGACGCCTTTGCCGCCTGGCTGGCCAGCGAGCCAGGCAATGCCGGTGCTTATTCCGAAGCGCAGGCGCTGATGGCCGCCCTGCAAGGCCCGGCCCGCGCGCTGCACGCGCAGCACGCCAAACCCCGGCGCCGCAGCTTGCCCTGGGCCGCGGCCGCGGTGCTGGTACTGGCCCTGGGCATCGCCTGGCAGTCGCCGTGGTGGGACCGCCTACGCGCCGACTATTACACCGGCGTGGGCGAAACCCAGACGCTGACCTTGGCCGATGGCTCACAGGTTGAGCTGGACACCGATGCGGCGTTAAGCATTGAGTTCACCGCCGGCGAACGGCGCGTCCATCTGCTGCGTGGCGGCGCCTGGTTTGATGTCACTCACGATGCCGAGCTGCCCTTTGTGGTGACCAGCGACGATGCCCGCGTACAGGTACTGGGCACCCAGTTCAGCGTTACCCAACTGGCCGGCAGCACCCAGGTACGCCTGGCGCACGGGCGGGTGGCGGCCAGCGTTGGCAGCCAGTCGGTGACCCTGGCGCCCGGCCAGCAAGTCGCCATTGGCAGCACTGGCTTGTCGGCGGTCAGCGCCTTTGACCCGGCCGCCGCGTTTGCCTGGCGGCAACGGCAACTGGTGTTCCGCCAGCAACCCCTGGGCGAGGTGGTGGCCGAACTTAACCGCTACCGCAGCGGGCGCCTGGTGCTGCTGGATGACGAGCTGCAACGCAAAACCGTGTCCGGG
>JBCECW010000350.1:0-4450 GCA_039207785.1 Pseudomonas sp.
GCGCATGAGCATGTACTTCGGCTCGCAGCGCCATTTTAAATCGGTGACGGCGGCCGAGCTGGCGGCACTCTGTGCCTGGATAGCCTTTCGCGCCGGTGACCGGGTGGGTGGCCTGGTATTTCGCGATCAACAGATTGAGCAGATCCGCCCGTTGCGCAGTCGCTCACGCCTGGAAGCGCTGTTTGCCGCCGTGGTGCGCGCCAACCAGCGTCTGCACGCCAGCGGCCCGGATGGCGAAGATGGCGAGCAGTTCGACAAGGTGCTGCGCAGCTGCGTGAGCATGGCCGGGCATGACCATCTGGTGTGCATCATCAGCGACTTTGCCGGGGTTACCGACAACACCCTCAAGCTGCTGCGTCAGCTGAGCGCCCATAACGATGTAATTGCCTTGCAGGTGTATGACCCGATTGCCTTGCAATTGCCCGGCACGCGGCAGGTCACCGTCACCCAAGGCTCTATGCAGATGGAATTGCAGGTGCAGCGGCGCCAGGTCAATCGGCCCCTGGGCGAATTTCTCGAAGGGCGCCTGAGTGCGGTTAGCGAACTGCTGCGCCGCAGTCAGGTGCCGTTGATGATGATCAACACCGGCGAGCCGACCTTTGAACAGGTACGGCGTGAACTGGGCCGGCTGGCGAGTGCGGCGCGATGAGCACCCCCAGCCCGCCGGATATCAGCCAGTTGCAAGTGCTGCCGCTGCCCGCGCCGTTGGTGAGTTACTGGCCGCAAACCTGGGGCTGGGCAGTGCTGGCGCTGGTACTGGTGCTAGCGGCGGGTTGGTGGGCGCTGCGCTATTGGCAGCGTTGGGCCCGTAATCGTTATCGGCGTGAAGCCTTGGCGGCCTTGGCTGTGATCACGGCGGCTGTGGGCCAGCCCGAGCAACGCCTGGCAGCGCTGCGTACTGTGCCGCCGCTGCTAAAGCGTGTGGCCTTGTCGATGCCTGATGCACCGCCCGTAGCGCGCTTGGGCGGCAGTGAATGGCAGGCATTTTTGCGTGAGCGCAGCTCGCAGCCGCTACCGGATGGCTTTGCTACGTGGCTGGCGACGTTGGCCTATGCGCCCGATGCCCAGGTGGCCGCGATCCCCGACGCCGAGGTGCAGGCGCTGTTGGCCACCAGCCGGCAGTGGGTGGAGGGCCATCATGTGGCAGTTTGAGTACCTCTGGGCTTTTCTGCTGCTGCCAGCGTTGTGGTTGGCCTATCACTTTTTGCCGGCCTACCACGAAAGCCGCAGCGCCTTGCGCGTGCCGTTTTTTGCCGCCCTGGGTCGCGCTGCTGGCCAGCAGCCGGGCGAGGGCAGTAGCCGGGCAGGGCGCTGGCAACTGCTGCTGAACCTGGTGGTGGCGCTGTTGGTGATCGCCGCTTGCGCGCGGCCGGTATTTGTCGAAAAAGCCATTGAGCGCCAGCAGCCGGTGCGCGACCTGATGTTGGCCATCGATATCTCCCAGTCCATGGAAGCCAAGGATTACACCGATGCCAGCGGGCAGAAGGTCGATCGCCTGACCGCCGTAAAAGCCGTGGTGCGCGACTTTATCCAGCAACGCAAGGACGACCGCCTGGGGCTGATCGTGTTTGGCACCGGCGCCTATCCGCAGGCGCCACTGACCCTCGACCATGCCAGCCTGCAGATACTGCTCGATGAAGTGGGGATCGGTATGGCCGGCCCCAATACCGCGCTGGGTGATGCCATTGGCCTGACCATCAAACTGCTGGACCCGGCCAAGGAACAGGAAAAAGTGCTGATCCTGCTTACCGATGGCAATGACACCAGCAGCGCCATTACCCCCGAGCATGCCGCGCAGATGGCCCATGACCATGGCATCGTGGTGCATACCATCGGCATCGGTGACCCGGCCGCCACTGGCGATGACAAGGTCGACCTGCAAGCCTTGCAGGCGATTGCCCAAACCACCGGCGGGCAGTACTTCCGCGCCGATGACCGCAGTGCCTTGCAGCAGGTGTACAGCACCCTCGACAAGCTCACTCCCCATCAGGTGAAAACCCTTAGCCATCAGCCCAAGCGCGACCTGTTTTATTGGCCGTTGGGTGCGGCTTTGTTGCTATTGGCCCTTGGCCAGGTGCTGGCCTGGTTCCCCTCGGTTGGCGCGCTGCCGAAAAAGGTGGAGGGCTGACATGGATATCGACCTAAGCGCCTTCCATTTTTTGCGCCCGCTCTGGCTGCTGCTGATTATTCCCGGTGTGGCGCTGCCGCTGGCCTGGTTGCGCCGCCACGACCTTAAACGCCAGCTACAGGGCGTTATCGCCCCACACCTGGCCGAGCACCTGGTGATTACGCCGGCAGATACCCAGCGGTTGCGCCCGGTGCACTTACTGGGCGCTGTGCTGGTGTTGGGTGGTTTAGCCGCCGCGGGACCGACCTGGGAACAAGACACGCCAGCCTTTCTGGAAAACCGTGCGCCGTTGATTGTGGCGGTGGATTTATCGCCGTCCATGGACGCCGACGATGTGCCGCCCAGTCGCCTGGTGGCGGTGAAAAACACCCTGCACGACCTGATCCAGCGCCGTGCCGGTGCCCGTACCGCGTTGCTGGCCTACGCCGGTAGCGCCCATCTGGTATTGCCGGCCACCGAAGACCCGGCGCTGCTCGACAGTTTTGTCCAGGCGTTGGCAACCGGTCTGACCAGCGCGCCGGGCAAAGACGCCTTGGGCGCCATCGAACAGGCGAAAAAACTGCTGGCCGCCGAGAACAGCCCCGGCACCCTGGTACTGGTGACCGACGGCGCGGATGTCACGCAATTTGCCGCCATCAGCCATAGCCTCAAAGGCAGCGATTTGCAGGTATTGGTGCTGGCCGTTGGCAGCCGTGACGGTGGCATGGTGCGCGATGCCCAAGGCCAGCCGCTGCTAAACGCGCAAGGCGGCACGGTGGAGGGCAGGTTTGATGAGCAAGGCCTCAAGCAATTGGCGGCGGCTGCCGACGCACCGCTGGGCAGTTTGACCCTTGGCGACGACACCCTCGACTGGATCGAATTGCACGCCCAGCAACACTTCCAGGCTGCCCAGGGCGACGAACAACAGGTGCACTGGAAGGACGTCGGCTACTGGCTGTGCTGGCCGCTGATGCTGCTGGCCTTGGCCTGTGTGCGGCGCGGTTGGCAGGTGCACTGGCTGGGCGCGGTGCTGGTAATGGTGGCCGTTGGCGGTGTGCCGGGCGAGGCGCGGGCAGGGGCCTTGGCCGATGCCTTTTTTACCGCCGACCAGCAGGGCCGGTGGGCCTTTGAACACCAGCGTTATGCCGAAGCGGCTACGCATTTTCGTGACCCGTACTGGAAGGGCCTGGCCTTGTACGAGGCCTCGGATTATCAAGGGGCGCTCAGCAGCTTTACCCAGGTCAACAGCCCGCAGGCGTACTTCTACCTGGGCAATATCTACGTGCGCTTATTCAAGTTTCCCCAGGCCATTGCGGTGTACGAACAGGCCTTGAGCAAGCAGCCCGACTTTCCCCAAGCGACCGCCAATCTGGCCCTGGCCCGTGCCTTGCTCGCGGACTATAACGACCAGCAAAAAAACCAGCCGCCCGACGAAAAGGCCGACAAGGTGGTGGAGGACCAAACCCCCTCGGCCGGCGGCAAAGCGGTGCCGCAGAAGAAGGGCGTGGCGGCCTCCGATCAGGTGTGGCTTAACAACCTCACCACCTCGCCAGCGAAATTCTTGCAGCGCAAATTCAGCTTGCAGGATGCGGCTGCCAGGAGCGCGCCATGAGGCGTGCACTGCTTATCCTGCTGGTATGCTGGCCGTTGCTCGGTTGGGCCGCTGACGCCGAAGTTCGGGTACAAAGCCGCCTGGTGCCGACCACGGGCGTGCTGGTCAACGGCACCGTGCAAATGGAAGTCGACTTGCTGGTGGACACCTGGTTTACCGCTGCGCCGATCTTGCCGACCCTGGACCTGCCAGGCGCCTTGGTCAGCCCACCCAGCGGCGAAGCCGAACACCTGAACCAGCGGCTCGACGGCAAAACCTTTTTCGGCCTGCGCTACACCTACCAGATCACCCCGCAGGCGGCGCAGCACTTTGTCATTCCGGCTCTGGAATTTGTGCTGCAGCCGGGCCCCGCGAGCGTACCGGTCAAGGTGCATAGCCAAGGCCTGAGCTTCGACGCCAAGGCCGTGGCCGGTGGCGAGGGGCAACAACGGCTGGTGGCCAAACAGGTCACCGTCAGCCAGCAACTGCAGTACTCGCACCAGCCCTTGCGGGTAGGCGATAGCGTCACCCGGCATGTGCTGACCGAGGCGGATGGCGCGCTGGCGATGCTGATTCCGCCGCCTGAGTTTGGCGAAATCAAAGGCCTTAAACGCTATATAAAAACGCCGACGATCACGCCACTCAGCAATGGCCGTGGCGGCATTATCGGCGGCCGTCGTGAAGACGTGGTGAGCTATGTCGTCACCGATGCCGGGCAGTACAGTTTGCCCGCCATTGAACTGTCGTGGTGG
>JBCECW010000350.1:4460-4990 GCA_039207785.1 Pseudomonas sp.
TGCCACTACGGCTTCGGTTCCGGCGGTGGCATTTTCGGCAGTGGCCGGTGGCTATCAGGCACCGTTTTCCATGACCGAAGATTTACGCGCGCTGGGGCAAAAAGCGCGGGTGCACATTGCTGGCCATTGGCTGCTATTTATGCTGGCGGTGCTGGTGTTTGCGCTGATTTTATATGCTGGAAAAAGTTCGCTTATTGCTGCTAAAACGGCTCTAGAACGCCATTTTCAGGCGTCGCGCGAACAGCGCCTACAGTCTGCCGACTACGCCTGGCGGCTGGCGCTAAAACAGCTGCAACAGCGCCCCGCGCAATTCACTGGGCTGTATCTGTGGCTACGGCGCAGCACCGGTGAAAGGACTCTGGAAAATATTTCTGAGCTGGCGCCCCACGCATCGACAAAAGCTTTGCTAGCCTCCTTTTCTGCCTGCTATGCGTCTGAACAGGATGCGCAACAGGCAGCGAGCAATATGCTTCAGGTTTTACCGGGAATACGACACGCAGTTTCGGAACGGAAGAAGGTTTCCCGTGTAC
>JBCECW010000351.1:0-4982 GCA_039207785.1 Pseudomonas sp.
GGCTGGGCTTACCGCGCTGGACCCGAGCATTCCGGTGTTGTCCGAAGAGGCCGCCGATATTCCCTTGAGTGAACGCGCTAAGTGGACCCGCTGGTGGGTGGTCGACCCGCTGGATGGCACCAAGGAATTTATCAGCGGCAGCGACGAGTTCACCGTCAATGTGGCGCTGGTTGAATGCGGCAAGGTGCTGTTTGGCGTGGTCGGCATGCCCACCACCGGTCGTTATTTCTATGGCGGTGCCGGGCTAGGCGCCTGGCGCTGCGATGTGCATGGCGAGCCGCAGGCGGTCCGCGTACGCACCGCGCCTGAAGACGGTTTTACCGTGGTTGCCAGCCGCCGGCATTCGAGCCCGGAGCAGGAACAATTGCTCGCCGGGCTGACGTTGCTGTTTGGTGATTTGCAGCTGGCCAGTGTGGGCAGCTCGCTGAAGTTCTGCCTGTTGGCCGAAGGTGCCGCTGACTGCTACCCGCGCCTGGCGCCAACCTCGCAATGGGACACCGCCGCCGCCCAGGGCGTGCTGGAAGGTGCCGGTGGCGAGGTGCTGGATATTCACGGCGAGGTGCTCACCTATGAAGCCCGTGAGTCCTTTTTAAATCCGTTCTTTCTCGCCCTGCCAGCGGGTGCCAGCTGGCGCGGCGAGTTGCTGCGGTTGGCTAAAGGCTTGAGCTAAGCCGGGAACCTAGGAACATCGTCATCCCCGCGAACGCGGGGATCCAGATTGTTGCGGCGAGCACGAATGTGCGTACGGCTGAATATTCTGGGTCCCCGCATTCGCGGGGACGACGGTGACGTGCCTACAGCATGTCCTTGAAGCGCTCATCCTTCTTGAATACCAACGGCTGGCTAAAGCCCGGAATACGCATCTGCTCGGCCGTGATCTCGATGGCCTGGTCTTCGATCATGTCCTGGCCGAAGTTGTAGATGATATCCAGCTGGCCATTGAGGGCACGCTGGTCGTAGGCCTGGGCATTGGCGCGGGTCTGCTCGCGGCGGCTGGTATAGGCGGCAAAAGCAGCCTCGCCGTGACGCTTTTTCAGCATCCGTTCGGCCACGTGGGGAGCCAGGATCACGCCGCTGGCGTTATTGCCGCCAAAACCCTTGGAGTTGATAAAGCACACGTCCAGTTGCTCGGCGCCGACCGTGCGGTCCTGGGTGGCGATGGCCAGGTGCTGCTGGTGCACGTCGGGGGCCACGGCGTCGATGGTCTTGATGCCGGGAATCACGCCGTATTTGAAGGTGCCCAGGGCCGAGATCAGTTGGTCGCCGCTGGCGGTGGCCAGGGAGTGACCGACAAACGCCTTCACCGCCGTGACCGGCCAGCTGTCGATATTGAAGGCGGCGGCCACACGGTCGAGCAGTTCCGATTCGGTGACGCGGTTGGCCGGGGTGCTGGAGCCGTGGGCATGGATAAAGCTGCGCTTTTGCACGCCCTCCAGGCCGACGATCTGCACGGCGCTGGCCACGGCCTTGGCCACGGTCAGGTAATTGCCCGGGCCGGGGGCGGAAATGGATTTCTTGAAGCCGTCTGCATTGATAAACACATCGGCCACCGCGCCATGGATATCGGCGCCCAGTTCCAGGGCCAGGGCATCGTCCATCAGCACCACGTACTGCGCCGACTCGGCCAGGGTAAAACCGCAGTTCTCGCCAAACGGGCGGCTGGCGCGGCGGAAGTCGACGTCGTCGCGCCCTTCGATCAGGCGCAGGCCTTCTTCGGTAGCCAGGGCGCCCATCGCGCTATAGCCCTCGATGCATTCGGACAGGATCGGCGCCTCGCTGTTGCCGACAATCGCCACCCGCACCTGGCCGGCGTTGATCACGTCGATGGCTTTTTGCAGGTTGTAGAGGAAGGTCGCGCAGGCGCCGGTGACGGTGCCGGTGGTGCCGACGCTGCCCAGTACGTAGGCGTTGATAAAGTCGGTGGGCATGCTGTTAAAGCCCAGCGGCAGCTGCTTGGCCGATACGCGCTGGCCCTTGAGGCGCGACTGCATCAGGCCGCCAAAACCGTTTTCGTCGAGCTGGCTCATGATGCTGCCGGAAAACACGGCCACTTCATCGGGCTGCACATGGCTGACGATGGTCTGCCAGTCCAGGCCGGTGGAACGCAGGGCGTCCGTGGCGGCGACCACCGACATTTGCAGGCCGCGCGGATGGAAGCGCGAGTTATACAGTTCGCTCGGCTCGAAACCGGCGGGCAACTGGCCGGCGGATTTCACGCTCAGGGCGCGCAGGCTGTCGACCTTGAATTCGCAGCTGCCATGGATGGTGACTTGCACCTGATTGCCCTCCAGGGCCTCGACGGCCCAGTTGGCCGGCAGCGGCTCGGGCAGTTGCTTGCGCTGGGTGGTGAAGGTCAGGGGCTGGGCGGTGCTGGTGTCGATTTCCAGGCTTTTTTGCCAGTGCACCGCGTCGGGGTCCAGGTGCTGCTGTTCGATGCGGCGCACCAGGGTGGATTGCAGAATCTGCGGGGTGAAGCGTTGTTCGATATCGGCGGCGTTTAGGGGTTTGCCAGCACTGTCCTGGTAGCTGTCGTTTACCCGGCTGACCAGTTTCATCATCACGGCCAGGCCCACCAGGGTTTCCTGGCGCGCGGCGGCGTCCATGGACTCGAGGACGGTGCGACGGAAGCCATGGTGAAACGAGCTGCGGCCGGCGGCGTTGTAGCCACCAAAGCCAACGATGACGGGTAGTCGAGACATCTAACGCACGCTCCTGAATAGATACATGGCCAATAGCCGATCACTAAAAATGATGAAGAGCGGCCCGGTAATATGGGCTTGCGTGATCGGGAGACTATGCTGACGCGGTCTGTGACCCGTGAGTCACTGTCGACGGCAAGGTTGTTGGTCGTCAAGCGTCTGTAGGCAGGAGATGAGGACGGTGTAAGGGGCGCCGAAAACGCAATGGTGCGCGGAACATACCCTACGAGAGCGAGGTTTGCTCCCGTAGGGTGTGCTCCGCGCACCAAGCGCCGGCATGGCGAGCGAAGGGCGTGGGGCTAGCGGTAGGTCAGGCCGGGCTTGGCGGTGGTCACGCGGGTGCCGGCCTCGCCTTGCACAATGGCTTCGATATCGGCCAGCGAGCCAATCACCGCGACCTTGCCGGTATTGCGGGCAAATTCGCAGGCCGCTTGCACTTTCGGGCCCATGGAGCCGGCGGCAAAACCCAGGCGTTCCAGTTCATCCGGGTGCGCTTCGGCAATGGCTTTCTGTGTGGGCTTGCCCCAGTCGACATAGGTAGCGGCCACGTCGGTAGCGATCACCAACAGGTCGGCGGTCAGTTGTTCGGCCAGCAGCGCCGAGCACAGGTCCTTGTCGATTACCGCCTCGACCCCTTCGAGCTTGCCGGCGGCGTTATAGCGGGTGGGAATGCCGCCACCGCCGGCACAGATCACGATGGTGCCTTGGTCGAGCAGCCATTTGACCGGGCGGATTTCAAAGATCTGTTTGGGCCGAGGGCTGGCCACTACACGGCGAAACTTGTCGCCGTCCGGGGCAATGCTCCAGCCTTTTTCAGCCGCCAGGCGCTCGGCGTCTTCCTTGGAATACACCGGGCCGATGGGCTTGGTCGGTTTGGCGAAGGCGGGGTCGTTGGCATCCACTTCCACCTGGGTCAGCAGGGTGGCGAACGGCACTTCGATAGGCAGCAGATTGCCCAGTTCCTGCTCGATCATATAGCCGATCATGCCTTCGGTTTCAGCGCCCAGTACGTCCAGCGGATAGGGGGTGACCGAGGTGTACGCGGCGGCCTGCAATGACAGCAAGCCTACTTGCGGGCCGTTGCCGTGGGCGACGACCAGTTGATTGCCGGGAGCAATTTTGGCGATTTGTTCAGCGGCTATCCGTACGTTTTCCCGCTGGTTATCGGCGGTCATGGGTTCGCCACGGCGCAGCAGGGCGTTACCGCCCAGGGCGACGACAATACGCATGGTGATTCTCCTTGTGAGAATGGAGAGGGGCGTTGGCCCTCACCCCGGCCCCTCTCCCGATGGGAGAGGGGGACGTTCAGGTTCAGACGTCGGCGAGGGTGGAGACCAGGATGGCCTTGATGGTGTGCATACGGTTTTCGGCTTGCTCGAAGGCAATACAGGCCGGCGACTCGAACACGTCGTCGGTCACTTCGATGCCGTTGGCCAGGTGTGGGTATTGCTCGGCAATCTGCTTGCCCACCTTGGTCTCGCTGTTATGGAAGGCCGGTAGGCAGTGCATGAACTTGGTCCGTGCGGTGCCCGAGGCTTTCATCATCGCGGCGTTCACCTGGTAGGGCAGCAGCAGCTTGATGCGCTCACCCCAGGCGTCCACGGGCTCACCCATCGAAACCCAGACGTCGGTGTGGATAAAGTCCACGCCTTTGACGGCTTCTTTCGGGTCTTCGGTGATGGTGATACGCGCGCCACTTTCTTCGGCGAATTTTTTGCACTGGGCAACGAAGTCATCTTCCGGCCACAGCGCCTTGGGCGCGCCGATACGCACGTCCATACCGAGCTTGGCGCCGATCAGCAGCAGCGAGTTACCCATGTTGTTCCGGGCATCGCCCAGGTAGGTGTAGCTGATGTCGTGCAGCGGCTTGTCGCTGTGCTCACGCATGGTCAGCACGTCGGCGAGCATCTGGGTGGGGTGGTATTCATCGGTGAGGCCGTTGAACACCGGCACGCCGGCAAACTTGGCCAGCTCTTCGACGATTTCCTGTTTGAAACCGCGGTACTCGATGGCGTCGTACATGCGCCCGAGCACGCGAGCAGTGTCCTTCATGGTTTCCTTGTGGCCGATCTGCGAGGAGTTGGGGTCGATGTAGGTAACGTTGGCACCCTGGTCATAGGCCGCCACTTCGAAGGCGCAGCGGGTACGGGTGGAGGTCTTCTCGAAGATCAGCGCGATGTTCTTGCGTTTCAGGTGTTGCTGTTCGGTGCCGGTGTATTTGGCGCGTTTCAGGTCGCGCGACAGGTCCAGCAAATAACGCAGCTCGCGGGTGCTGTGGTGCAT
>JBCECW010000352.1:0-4964 GCA_039207785.1 Pseudomonas sp.
CCTTGAGCACGCCTTCGACAATCACCTTGTCACCGACACTGACACCAGACTCGATCACCCAGCGCCCTTCCGAAGTCGCCCCGGTGGTGACCTGGCGCACCCGCGCCAGGCCCTGCTCATCCACCACATAAACAAAGGTGCCCTTGGGCCCTTGCAGCAAGGCGCGCTCGGGCACGGTCACGGCATTGGGCCGGGTCAGGCCCTTGATCACCACGCGCATAAATTGCCCGGGCAACAGTTTCTGGTCCGGGTTGGGCACCACTGCGCGAGCACTGACGGTGCCGGTGCCGCTGCTGACAAAGCTGTCGGTAAAGTCCACGCGGCCTTCGAGCGGGTAGCTGCTGCCATCGCCGAACTTCAACTGGGCGAATAATTTGCCATCGGCGGGCATCGCCAGCTTGCCGCTTTGTACCCCTTCGCGCAGGCGTTCGGCCTCGGTGTCGGGGTAGGCGAAGTTGACGTACAGCGGGTCGAGTTGGGTGAGCTGGGTCAGCAGGCTGGCATTGGGGTCGGAGGCCACCACCAGGCTGCCCTCGGACACGGTCTGCTTGCTGGTGATACCGGAGATCGGCGCCACCACCGTGGTGTAGTCGAGGTCGATCTGCCGCGACTCGACATCGGCCTTCGACGCCTCGACGTTGGCCTTGCTCTGCTCGAAGTTGGACACCGCGTTATCCAGCTCGCTTTCACTGGCAAAGCCTTTCTTTTGCAGCTCGCGAATCCGCTTGAGGTCACGCTCGGTCTGGCGATAACGCGCCTGCGCTTGCGCCAGCGCGCCCTGGGCCCGCATCAATGCCGCCTGGTAAGGACGCTGGTCGATGCGAAACAGCACCTGCCCGGCTTTTACCTTGCTGCCTTCGTCGTAGGTGCGCTGCTGCAAGATGCCGCTGACCTGCGCGCGCACCTGCACTTCGCGGTAACCCGCCGTGCGCCCGGAATATTCCAGTACCAGCGGGAAGGTTTCGGTCTTGGCCACCTCCACCGTCACTTCCGGCGGTGGCGGCGCCCCGGCGGCGGGCGCATCGGCGGCATGGCCGAGCGTGCTGAACAGCGTCAGGGACAGAGACAGCGGCGCAACAAACGAAGACAAGGCGTACGGCATAGAGGTCTCCATGACCTGGCGCATCGAAAGGTAAAGGTGATTCAGAGCCGGCCGATACATACAAGGATGTTTGTAAAGCCCCCACAGGCCATTACACTGCCTTTACGCCCCGCTCTAACTGAACAGAGCCTAGACAGAATTAGCCCAACCGCCATGCGCAAAACCAAAGAAGAAGCAGAGAAAACCCGTGGCGCCATTTTGCTGGCCGCCGAAAGCTTGTTTCTGCAAAAAGGCGTAGGCCACACCACCCTCGATCAGATCGCCAAAGCCGCCGATGTCACCCGCGGCGCGGTGTATTGGCATTTTGAAAACAAGGCCCATCTGTTTCACGCCATGCTCGACCAGGTACGCCTGCCGCCCGAGCAAATGGCCGAATTGCTCTCCAGCGACAACCACCTCAACCCGCTGCAAACCCTGCGCGATATCTGTGTCGATGCGCTGGTCAACCTGGCTCTCGACGGGCAAAAACGGCGGATCATGACCATCCTGCTGCTGCGCTGCGAATTCACCGATGACCTGCGCGAAGCCCAGGACCGCCACAACACCTTTGTGCGGCAATTTATCGACCTGTGCGAAGCGCTGTTTGTCCGCGCCGCCGAACAACACCTTTTGCAGCCGGGCATCGAACCGCGCCTGGCCGCCCTGACCTTGCATGGCCTGGTGATCGGCCTGTTCAGCGACTACCTGCGCGACCCGGATCTGTACCAGCCGGAGCAGCAAGCCGGGGCGATGGTCGATACCATCTTTCGCGGCCTGGCCCGCGAGTGGCCAATGAGCAACTAACCTTGCTGATAACTGCCGGCCGGAGCCTGACCATGCGCATGTTTCTGTTTATCTGGATGCTGCTGATACCGCTGTTGGCCCAGGCCGAGTTTGCCGACGCGCCAACGCCGCAGTCCGACGGCTATGGCGTGCTGATCATTTCCCGCGAGCGCCTGGAAGTGGGCAGCCCCTGCGATATCGGCCTGTACCTGCAAGACCAGTTGGCGGCGCGCTTATGGCAAGGCCAGTCGGTGGCCTTCAACCTGCCGCCGGGAGCGATTTCCGTGCGCTTGGGCCTGCTTGGGCCGGGGGTGTGTTCGCCGGGGATCAGCCAAGCCACCAGCATTTCCGTGGACCTGATTCCAGGAGAGATCCGCCGCTACCGGATTGGTTTGAATACCACCGGGCTGTATCTGCTGCAGGCGCCGCCGTTGAATCAGTAAACGCTGCCCTCTCCCCCGGCCCCTCTCCCGCGAGCGGGCGAGGGGTGACGTTTTGCCCACAACCGCGTGCGGTCAGCCCCCTCTCCCGCGTGCGGGAGAGGGCTGGGGAGAGGGGCCGTTCATTCACAACCCCTTGACCTTACCCACGGGTCAAGGTTGATCCTAACGGCGAACTCACTGGAGATCGCCACCATGACCAGTTCCCTCGCCTTCGACCTGCCCATCCAAGGCATGACCTGCGCCGGTTGCGCCGGCCGCGTCGAGCGTGCCCTGCAAGCGGTGCCGGGCGTGCAGCAGGCCAGCGTCAACCTGGCCAACGAACAGGCGCGCGTCCAGGCGCCGGCCGACAGCCTGCCGCAGCTGATCGCTGCGGTGCAGAACGCGGGCTATAAAATCGCCAGCAGCCGCCTGGAGCTGGCCATCAGCGGGATGACCTGCGCCAGTTGCGCCGGCCGTATCGAACGCGCCCTGGCCCAGGTGCCGGGGATCAGTAGCGTCAACGTCAACCTGGCCACCGAACGCGCCCACCTCGAACTGTTGGGCAACGTCGCCCCCGCCAACTTGCTGGCTGCCGTCCAGGCCGCCGGCTACAGCGCCAGCCTGATCAGCGCCGCCCAACCGCAGCAAGACCCGCAGCGCCATCTGCAGCGCGAAAGCTGGACGGTGCTGCTGGCCCTGATTCTGGCCGCCCCCCTGGTAGCGCCGATGTTGCTGGAGCCCTTCGGCCTACATTGGATGCTGCCGGCCTGGGTGCAATTTGCCCTGGCCACCCCGGTGCAATTTATCCTCGGCGCGCGTTTTTACCGCGCCGCCTACCACGCCGTGCGTGCCGGTGCCGGCAATATGGATTTGCTCGTGGCCCTGGGCACCAGCGCCGCCTACGGCTTGAGCCTGTACCAATGGTGGAGCGCGCCGGCCGGGGCCATGGCGCACTTGTATTTCGAAGCTGCCTCCGTAGTGATTGCCCTGGTGTTGCTGGGCAAATACCTGGAAAGCCGCGCCAAGCGCCAGACCGCCAGCGCCATTCGCGCCCTCGAAGCCCTGCGCCCGGACAGTGCCGTGCGTCTGCGTGACGGTGTGGAAGAACGGGTGGCAATCGGCGCCATCGCCCTCGGCGATCTGATTGTGGTGAAACCCGGCGAGCGCTTTGCCGTCGACGGCGAGGTGGTGGACGGCCACAGCCATGCCGACGAAGCGCTGATCAGCGGCGAAAGCCTGCCGCAAGCCAAAGCCCCTGGCGACCGGGTGACCAGCGGCGCCATCAACGGCGAAGGCCGCTTGCTGATACGCACCCAGGCCCTGGGCGGCGAAACCGTGCTGGCGCGGATTATCCGCCTGGTGGAAGACGCCCAGGCCGCCAAGGCGCCGATCCAGAAACTGGTGGACCGGGTCAGCCAGGTGTTTGTGCCGGTGGTGTTGGTTGCGGCCCTGCTGACCCTGGCCGGCTGGCTGCTGGTCGGCAGCGGCGTGGAAACCGCCCTGCTCAATGCCGTGGCCGTGCTGGTGATTGCCTGCCCGTGCGCCCTGGGGCTGGCCACACCGACGGCGATCATGGCCGGCACCGGGGTGGCAGCCAAGCACGGCATCCTGATCAAGGACGCCCAGGCCCTGGAGATTGCCCACAAGGTCAACGTCGTGGCCTTCGACAAGACCGGCACCCTGACCTCCGGCAGCCCGCAGATCGTGCACCTGGCCGCCAGCGACGACCAGGGCCTGCTGCGCCTGGCCGGTGCCTTGCAACGCGGCAGCGAACACCCGCTGGCCAAGGCCGTGCTGGCCGCCTGCCCGGCCGACCTGCCGAGCGCCACCCAGGTGCGTGCCCTGCCGGGCCGCGGTATCGCCGGCACGGTGGACGGTCAGCAACTGGCCCTGGGCAACCGTCGACTGCTGGATGAAAGCCAGCTGCCGGGCGAGCCATTTTCCGCCCAGGCGGCCGAGTGGGAGCGCGAGGGGCGCACCTTGTCATGGCTGCTGGAACTGCAACCGACACCCCAGGTGCTCGGCCTGCTGGCCTTTGGCGATACGCTCAAGGCGGGCTCCGCCGAGGCCATCGCCACGCTGCGCCAGCGGCAGATCACCTGCCACCTGATCAGCGGCGATAACCAGGGCAGCGCCCAGGCGGTCGGCAGCGCGCTGGGTATCGACTCGGTGCACGCCCAGGTCCTGCCGGGGGAAAAATCGGCACTGATCAACAGCCTTAAACAGCACGCCACAGTGGCCATGGTTGGCGACGGTATCAACGATGCG
The DNA here is from genome assembly GCA_039207785.1 of Pseudomonas sp. Taxonomy (GTDB): domain Bacteria; phylum Pseudomonadota; class Gammaproteobacteria; order Pseudomonadales; family Pseudomonadaceae; genus Aquipseudomonas. The sequence goes on from JBCECW010000352.1 coordinate 4,555, forward strand.
CCGGCGCTGGCGGCAGCGGACGTCGGCATCGCCATGGGCGGCGGCACCGACGTGGCCATGCAGGCCGCCGGCATTACCCTGATGCGCGGCGACCCGCGCCTGGTGCCCGCCGCCCTGGAGATCAGCCGGCGCACCTACAGCAAGATTCGCCAGAACCTGTTCTGGGCCTTTGTGTATAACCTGGTGGGCATTCCGCTGGCCGCCTTCGGCCTGCTCAACCCGATGTTGGCTGGCGCCGCGATGGCGCTGTCGAGCGTTAGCGTGGTGAGCAATGCGCTGCTGTTAAAACGCTGGAAACCCGAATTTAAGGATGAGCCACGATGAATATCGGCCAAGCGGCAAAACAGTCCGGCCTGAGCGCCAAGATGATCCGTTACTACGAGTCCATCGACCTGCTACCCCATGCGGGG
>JBCECW010000353.1:0-3137 GCA_039207785.1 Pseudomonas sp.
GTGCTGGGGCGCCTGGGCAAGGTGGAGATGGCGGTGACCGCCAATTTGAATATCAACTTTCTGGCCAAGCCCAAGCCGGTGGACTTGATTGCCCATGCGCAGATACTTCGTTTGAGTCGGCGACAGGCGGTTTGCGAAGTGTCGTTATATTCCGCCGGCGATGATGACAATTTAGTGGCCCATGTAACTGGGACTTATGCATTGCCGCTGTAAGTTAGTTATTTCGTACCAACTTGCAGACGAAAAAAAGCCCGGCTAATGCCGGGCTTTTTTTATATCGAATTACCTGTTGAGTTCTGGATTACAGAATGCTCAGTGGGTATTCAACGATCAGACGCAGTTCGTCGATGGACGGCGAGCCACGCAGATACACTTCGTCGCTGGAGCGGTAGGTAGCTTGACGTACACGCAGGCTCAGGTCTTTAGCAGCACCGTCCTGGAATACGTATTTAGCTTCGATATCGCGTTCCCACTCTTTACCGTTGCTGGTCGATTCTACGTTCGCGCCAGTACCGTAAACATAACGGGTCATGAAGGTCAGGCCAGGAACACCAAAGGAGGTGAAGTCCAGGTCATAACGAGCGCCGTAGGATTTCTCGTCTTCGGTGTTGAAGTCGGAACGAGCGATGGAGTTGTTCAGGTAAACAGTGCCGCCGCCGTCTACGCCGTAGGCGTAGTCGCCGTCACCAGTCACGTCCTGGAAGGAGAAGGTGAACTTGTGAGCGTCGATGCTGTACGAAGCTGCGAAGCTGTAAGTCAGGTTGTCGATGTCGCCGCCGTCAACGCTGCTGGAAGCATCGGCGTAGCCTTTGCCAGTGCTGTCAACTTTGTAGACGTTAACGTCCAGACCGAAAGCCTGGCCATCAGCGATTGGCAAGGTCCAGTTGACGTTGGCGTAGACCTTCTTGAAGTAGTCCTCTACTTTCGAGTAGTAGAGAGTGGTCGACAGCGAATCGGAGAAGGCATAGGTGCCGCCGATTACGTTGGCTTCGGTCAGACCTGGGTTTTTCTTGCCAAAGTCTGGGGAAGTTTCGTCGCCGTTACGACCGTTGATGCTGTCGTGGTAGGTCTGGGACTGAGCGTTCAGCGCGGTGAAGTGACCGGCGTTCAGTTCCAGGCCTTCGATTTCTTTGCTGGTTACCAGGAAACCTTCAGCGGTTTCTGGCAGCAGGCGGCTATCGTCAGTGGCGAAAACCGGCATGGTGGTGAACTGGCCGCCGTATTTCAGGGTGGTGTTCGAAATGCGCAGTTTTACCGAGCCGGTGCTTTCGCCGTAGGCGTCTTCCGAGCGGCTATCCGAGCCAGTTGGGAACAGGCCAGTGCCATGACGGCCTTTGCCGCTGTCCAGTTTGATGCCGGCCAGGCCGATTGCATCAACGCCGAAACCTACGGTGCCTTGGGTGAAACCGGACTCGAAAGTACCAATGAAGCCTTGGCCCCATTCTTCGGCGCGGCTTTGTTCGCCGTTCGGTACGTTGCGGAAGTCACGGGAGAAGTAGAGGTTGCGAGCCAAAACGCTGAGGCTGCTGTCTTCTACAAAGCCCTTGGAGTCGGACTGTTCGCTGGCTACTGCCAGTTGGGTGCTGCCCGCTACTGCGAGGGCGATTAGGCTCCACTTCATCACTTGCATCGTGATTGCTCCTTTGGTTTTAGAAGAGTTGCGCTGCCCATCTTATTTGTTGTATGGGCGGCTCTTTCTTTTTGTGTCGGCGCTAAGTTATATCACGGCGACATTGTTGGCGACAGATAGTGCGTAGACCTTACAAATTCTTAACGACAATGTCGCAAAAGCTTATGTGGCATGTCGCAAATCCGTAGTTTTACCCTTGCATCCCAGCGATTAACTTTTTCCGTGACTTCCGATGATTAAACGGCCATTAAAAACGGCTCGCATTAATCCCCTGTATGGCCCATCCGTTAATTCTTGTCCTTGGAGTTAACTGATGTACTAAGCAAGGTACACAAACACTGTTGGGCGTCTGTGATCATTGGTCTTGCCAGGTACAAAGCAATTAGCGTGCACAAACGCCCAAGGCAGGCAGAAAAAACTTTGTTGTGCGATTTTTTGAGCGGTTCGTCGCTGAAATGCAACGGATGCGGCGCCGCAGTGCGCGGCTTTGGTACAGGGCGTGTGGCCCGGTGCACGTTACTGCTGGTGGCAACAAGGACGTAAAAGTGGGGGATGCGGCCCTGGGGTAACAAAAGGTGCACAGCTTGGGTGCGTGAAATTTCTGCCTGAACCGGCGGATGGCGCTTTTTTGGTGCGAGGTATGAGCGCTTGCCTCATACCTGCGAATGATGTCGGCGAGGCGCCCCTTTTGTGGGCGCGGCCTGGGTTTTGGGCAGGTGGCGAGTTTTTCTGCCTATGGGGGTATCCTGTGCGCCTGATATGCCGCCTGTTCTACCGAACAGTTGTACCTATATATAAGAGGGAGCCTGTGTATGTTCGCCTTGGATTCACGTTTGCAGAACGACACCCTGCTGATTGGCGATTTTCCCTTGTGCCGGTTGTTGTTGATGAATGACGACCACTACCCTTGGTTTATCCTGGTTCCGCGTCGTGAAGAGGTCAGCGAACTGTTTCAGCTCAGCACCGACGAGCAGAAACAGTTGTGGCAGGAAACAGTCACCTTGACCGAGTTATTAAAAGACACATTTGCCGCCGACAAGATGAATGTCGCGACCCTGGGCAATGTGGTCAGCCAATTACATATGCATGTGATTGTTCGGCGGCGTAGCGATGCGGCCTGGCCGGCGCCGGTCTGGGGCAAGTTCGCCGCCCAGCCATACAGTGCCGAGCAGGTGGCGGGCATCCGCGCCAAGTTGCGCCTGGTGCTGGGCAGCGACTTTGTGTTTGCCGAGGAATAAGCCATGAGCCTTGATGTGCGAGTGATGGAGCTGGAAACCCGTCTGGCGTTTCAGGACGACACCATCCAGGCCCTTAATGATGAGCTGGTGGCTCAGCAGCGCACGATCGAGCGGTTGCAATTGCAGATCGCGGCGTTGGCCAAGCGCCAGGAAGATATGCAGGGCGGCTTTGGCATGACCGAGGTCGAGGCGCCGCCGCCTCATTATTGATGGGGTCCGTAGGGTGGGTAGAGCGCAGCGAAACCCATCAGAGATTTCCGCCAATCCCG
>JBCECW010000353.1:3147-4957 GCA_039207785.1 Pseudomonas sp.
GGCCTTTATCACGCTGCATTACGGAAAACTCCACACGCTGACCTTCGACCAGGACGCGATGGCCTTCGCCGCGGATAGCGCGAAAGTGCACGAAGATATCGTCGCCCGAATCGCGGGAAATAAAGCCGAAGCCTTTGGAGGTGTTAAACCATTTCACGGTGCCGGTTTCGCGGTCGCCCAGGTCCTGTGGTGCAGCAGCGCTGCGGCCCTTGATACGCAGGTTGGTGCACAGGTGCATAACCACGGCGAGCAATACGGTCAGCAGGCTAAGCGATACGGCAGGTTGGCCGGCGATAACCGGCAGCGGCGCGAGCAAAATCAGAACTTGCAGCACAACCGCCAGAACCAGCAGGGCGCTGACCAGACCTTGCACCTGTTGGCGGGCACCGATATGCCAGATCGGGAAAAGTGGCGCCAGCAGCAGGTTGATTAGGCCGAACAGGGCAAGGTAGATGGCGTCCGGTTGTTGTAGGTAAGGAAGGCTTTCGGCGTGAAGGCTGGGAATAAAAGAAAGGAGCAGTGCGGCAACTCCTACAAGCAGGTGGACAATTTTCAGCATGGGCAATGAGCTCACTTATATAAGGATGGTTCAGCAGAAGAGCTGGCAGGGCGCGGGTTGCCGTAAATAAAGATCGGCTCTGGACACGCGCTGGCGCCAGCCTATGCGCCGCACTGGGCGGCGGCACGGGGGGTATTTAACAGCAAAGCACAGGGCTACTCAAATCAAGCGCTTAGCGCTGGCTCTGGTAGGTGAGGGTGGACCTGATTACGGCCACTGCGCTTGGCTTGGTACAGCGCATCGTCCGCCCGGGTGAGCAGGCTTTCGAGGTTGTCGCCGGCCTCGGCCAGGGCGAAGCCGAACGAGGCGGTGATGGTGTCGAGGATTTCGTCGGTACGCCGCACCTTTACCCGCAGTGCCTGGATTTTCAGGCGCAGGTGTTCGGCAAAGGCGTGGGCCGTTTCCAGCTCCTGGCAATCACGCAGGATCACGCAGAATTCTTCGCCGCCGTAGCGGGCCGCCATGGCGCGCGGTGGCAACAGTTCACGCAGCAGTTGGCCAACGTGTTGCAGCACGCGGTCGCCCAGGGGGTGGCCGTACTGGTCGTTGAATTGTTTGAAGTGGTCGATATCCAGCATCACCAGTGCCACGCCGGCGTGCCCGTTGGCCAGGGTCTGCTCCAGCAGGCGGGTAAAGGCGTGGCGGTTGAAGACGTTGGTCAGGCTGTCCAGGGTCGCGGCCATATGGGCGCGTTCGAGCTGGCCGCGCAGGTGGGAGATTTCTTCCTGGGCGCTGCGCAGGCGGTAGAGGAATTTTTCCTGCTGGTCCTGCATCAGCTGGGTACTGGCCTGCAGGTCGTTGAGCACGCTGGGCAGGTCGTCGATCAGCGGTTCCTGCAGGGCGCTAAGGCCGTGGTTAAGGCTGTCCTGGTAGGCCTTGCTGGTGGTTACGCTGTGGGAAATGCCACCTTCTATATCGTCGACCAGCTCGATCACCTGTTGCTGGCCGGCGCGCGCCTCTTCCAGCTCGCCACGAATGATGTAGTCGCGGAACAGCTTGGCGGCGGTTTCCGGTGGGAAGCTATCGAAGTCTTTGACGGCTTTGTCGAGTCGGCGATTGAGCTCCGGCTCCTGTCCCTTGCTATACGTGTACCAGAGCGCGTAATGCATGGGGTTGGGCGGAATGTCGTGACGCATCATCAGCGGTACGGCCTGCTTGAGCAGGTCCGCTGCCTCGCGGGTCTCCTCGGGATAGAGACTTAAAATGGTGGGCGATTTCGGCGGCTGGCTCATTCGTCGGACAAGTTCAAAC
>JBCECW010000354.1:0-4936 GCA_039207785.1 Pseudomonas sp.
AAGGCGACCCGCAGATCGCTATCCAGACCTTGGCGCCCGAGGCCGTCGGCAACCTGGGTGTGTGGGAATGCCAACCCGGCGGCTGGCCAGTGGTTAACCGACCTGACACCGAGTTCACCTACATCATTTCCGGTCGTGCGCAGCTCACCGATGACGCCAGTGGTGAAGTGGTGGAGGTCACTGGCGGTGACCTGATCATCCTGCCACCGGGCTGGACGGGGCGCTGGGACGTGCTGGAAACAGTCAGAAAGGTCTACGCGATCTACTGATCAACCTTTGAGTCGATGGGCGTCATCGCCCATCAGCATGCGGGCTAGGTGGTGTCTTGCCACCGCCCCTACAACTGAGAATTTGAAATGACCAACACCATTACCAACTGGATTTCCGGCGCTCAAGTACCCGCCACCAGCGGCCAGCAACAACCGGTCTACAACCCCGCGACGGGCGTGGTAACCGGCCAGGTACAACTGGCAAATAACTCCGACGTAGCCGCTGCTGTTGCCTCGGCCCAGGCCGCTTTCCCGGCGTGGAGCAACCTGCCGCCACTGCGTCGCGCGCGAATTCTGAATCGCTTCCTGGCGCTGCTTAACGAACATCGTGATGACTTGGCCCGGCTGATCACTGCTGAGCACGGCAAGGTGTTTACCGATGCCCAAGGCGAAGTCACCCGAGGCATCGAAATCGTTGAATTTGCCTGTGGTGCTCCACAGCTGTTGAAAACCGATTTCACCGATCAGGTCAGTACCAATATCGACAACTGGACGCTGCGCCAGCCATTGGGTGTAGTGGCAGGTGTTACACCGTTCAACTTCCCAGTGATGGTGCCCATGTGGATGTTTCCCGTGGCCTTGGCCACGGGCAATACCTTCGTTCTTAAGCCCAGCCCCATCGACCCGAGCCCTAGTCTGTTTATCGCCGAGCTGTTGAAGCAGGCAGGGCTGCCGGATGGTGTATTCAATGTGGTGCAAGGTGACAAGGACGCGGTAAACGCACTGCTGGAACATCCTGACGTTCAGGCGGTTTCCTTTGTTGGTTCGACACCTATCGCCAATGCCATCTATGAAACCGGTGCCCGCCACGGCAAGCGCGTGCAAGCCCTGGGCGGCGCTAAAAATCACCTGGTGGTGATGCCCGATGCCGATATCGAGCAAGTGGTCGACGCGCTGGTTGGTGCTGCCTACGGCTCGGCTGGCGAGCGTTGCATGGCTATCAGTGTGGCGGTTTTCGTGGGTGACGATACGGCAGCTAAAGTCATGCCGAAACTGATCGAACGCACCCGTACCCTCAAAGTGCTCAATGGCACCAATCTCGAAGCCGAGATGGGCCCAATCGTTAGCCGCGCGGCGTTGGATCGTATCAGCGGGTATATCGAGCAGGGCGTTAAGGAAGGCGCAACGCTGCTGGTCGATGGCCGTGGCTTTGATGGTGAGGTGGCGGGCGAAGGCTGTAGCGATGGCTTCTGGCTGGGCGGCACCTTGTTCGACAACGTCACCTCCGATATGCGTATCTACAAGGAAGAGATCTTCGGCCCGGTGTTGGCGTGTCTGCGCGTCAAAGACTTCGCTGAGGCCGTGCAACTGATCAACGACCACGAGTTTGGCAACGGTGTAAGCCTGTACACCCGGGATGGCCACGTAGCCCGTGAGTTCGGGCGTCGTATCCAGGTCGGCATGGTAGGCATCAACGTACCGATTCCGGTGCCGATGGCGTGGCATGGTTTTGGTGGCTGGAAGAAGAGTCTGTTTGGTGACATGCACGCTTATGGCGAAGAGGGTGTGCGCTTCTACACCAAGCAGAAGAGCATCATGCAGCGCTGGCCACAAGGCACCGCCAAAGGCGCTGAGTTCGCAATGCCGACCAGTAACTGATTGATAGGTTTGTCGAACTGAACTGAAAGCCCCGCCCACGCAGCGGGGCTTTTTGTTTCTAGCCGCGTCGGTCTAGCAGATCGTTATTTCGGCCGGCCTGAATGGCGATCCAGAAGCGCGCGATGCCTTGGGTGGTCGTGGGCTTGATGCCAGTCAATTGCTCCACCAGCTTCAGGCGATACACCAGGGTTTGCCGGTGGATATCCAAGTCCAGCGCGGTGGCCTTCCAACTGCCATCGTTATCAAGAAAGGCAACCAGCGTGGGAAGCAGGGCAGCGCCTTGGGTACGGTCATGCTCGATCAGCGGGCCAAGATAACGCCCCACTAACGCACGCGCTTCCGCCAGGGATTTTGGGGCCATGATCAGGCCTGTTTCTGCCTCACCATAGCGAAGCACTCCGGCATCTAACTCCTGAGCCTGGGCTAATGCCAAACGCGCCTGACGCACGCTTTCGCGAAAGCCGGTGGCCGCACTGATCGGACCGCTGACACCGATAGTGGTACCGGCACCCAGGCTGCTTTGCAGGGCCGTGAGCAGGGTGTCCTCATCGCGTGCCAGTGCCAGCAGCATGCCGTTGTCGTTCAACAATAACGGGCTGGCCTGGTGCAGGGCAGGGGCGTGGTGCAACTCGGTCGGTGTCCAGTGCGCATCACGACCTGGTTTGATTGCCAGGCTGACCAAGCTGCCCGTCAGCCCTCGTTGCTCCAGAATGGGCCGGGCCAGGGTAAAGGCAGTTTCGCTTTCCAGCAGGCTGCTCAATAGCGCTGCACCTTCCTCGCGCTGCGCGTCGCGCTGAATCATCAAGCGCTCCAACTCGACACCCAGCAGGCCCACCAGCGAGCGCATCAGTATCGGGTCGCTGAGTGTTCGCTCGCCTTTGCGGGCCACTAACAGATTGGTTCGGCTGCGCCCGGCGATGGGAATTCGCTCGATGCGATCTGGCGGTTGAACGCTTGCTACAGTCGACGCAAACAGGCTGCTGCCGCTGACGGCATCCTCGATGGCCAGGCTTAACTCCAATGTGCTCGCCAGAATAGACAAGCGCCCGGCCATCGTCGGCTCTTTGCGCAATGCATCTGCATAGGTTTGGAAGAGCCGCTCACTGGCATTGAAACGCTCGCGCTGCGCCTGCAACACGCTTTCGATGACATAGTGCGAAAGCTTGACGAACTCCAGCTCGAAGCTGCCGTGCACAATAGGAAACAACAAGCGATCAGCTGCAGTGAGCATCGTGCTGGACAGGGCCGGTGTGCCTTCCTTGGGCGCTACAACCAGCGCACTCGCGTTGCTTTGCACCAGTTGTTCCAGCCAGGTGACTTGTTCATCGGCATCAGTTGGAATACCGCCACCGGTGGTCATCACCAGATCGCCAGGGGCAATCCATCGCCAGGGATCTGGCAAATCGACCGTATGCGCCCACGTGATCAAACGGCTGGTTCCAGTCAGGCCGGCGACTGCGTGAAGCTTCAGCGCGTCGATATTGATCAGGTCCTGTACCGTCAGCATGGTCAGTCGAGTCCAGCGGTTTGAGTGGCGGTAATGCTACCTGCTTGCCGCGTCAGGGACCACGATTCTGCATTGGCACCAGATTGACGAAACGGCGGGCAACACAGCCCGAAAAACCAACCTGCTCGGCAACTGCTAGCCACAAGCTATTGCCGAGCTATGGGCTGGCCTCAAGGTCCATTCGCGGCAAACGGAGCGCCGCGATTGGGCCTTTGAATTCACCCCGCCTCCGCGCCAGCCAGCGCCCGATACGCCTGCGCGGTTGTCTGAAAAACACGGCCACTCAGCTTCTCCAGCAATTGGCTGCCAACCAGGTGGTCATTCACCGGTCCTTTCAATGCCGACAGATGTAAACGCACGCCACGGCGGCCGAGGCCGAGGTTGAGTTCACAGAGGGCCAACTGGGCGGAGAAGTCCATGCTGTTAACCGCCGACATATCCATCACCATGTCGCGGGTGGCGGTTGTTACCTGTTCCTCAAGCCGCGCGGTGATCGCCGCCGCATTGCCGAAGAACAGGCTGGCATCCACCCGCAGCAGCAGAAGATGAGGCTGTGTCTCGACCTCGTAGCGCAGCACATTGCGGAAGGTCTCGCCGTCGGGCATGCGCCCCAACACCGCAATATGGGGCCGGGCGTTGCGTGCCAGGTGGCCGCCAAGGGACAGCAGCACGCCCACCAGCACGCCTTTCTCCACGCCCAATAGCAGCACACTGGCGGCCGTGGCCAACCACACGCCGGCTTCGCCATGGTCGTAACGCCAGGCTTGGCGAAAGCTATCGAGATCCAGCATGCCGAGCACGGCGAAGATAATGGTGGCCGCCAGTGCCGGTAGCGGTAGCCAGCGCAACCAGTCGGTGGGGGCCAACAACGCTACAGCCAGGAGCAGCGCAGTAACCACGCCGGCCAATTGGCTGCGGGCACCAGCGGCATGGTTGAGCGCCGAGCGCGACAGCCCGCCACTGACCGGCAGCCCCGCAGCCAGCCCGCTGGCGATATTGGCCAGGCCCTGGCCGAGCAACTCCCGGCCATCATCGAGCCGTTCGCCACGGCGCTGCGCCAATACCAGGGCAGAAGAATGCCCGGAAACGAAGATCACAAATGCCAGCAGCAGCGCCGACGACAGCAGCTCGGGCCAGCGCGAAGGCTGCAATATGAGGCCCGGTAGCGCCAAGCCCTTGGGCAGTTCGCCGAGCACCTGTACGCCATGTAGATCCAGCCGTGCCCAGGCCACCAACAGCATGGCCAGCGCCAATAACAGCGCCGGGGCCAGCCGCGCCAGCGGCGCGGGCAACCAACGCCGTGCGCCATACAGCGCCAGCAAGGTGCCGACGCCGAGTAGGGTGGACGGCCAGTTGGCTGGCGTACCGCGCATGGCATCCAGCTGTCCCTGCGCCACCAGCAATGCGGCGCCAGCGGTAAAGCCACCGAGCACCGGACGACTGAGCAGTGCGCTGAGAAAGCCCAGGCGCAGCAATGCGCACAGCACCAGAATCGCCCCGCTCAGCAACGCCAGCTGGGCAGACAGCAACAAGGCTTCGCCTGGGCTGGCCGGTGCCAGTG
>JBCECW010000355.1:0-4935 GCA_039207785.1 Pseudomonas sp.
CATGTGACCGATGGATATAACGCCATGCCGCCTCGCGGCCTGTGCACCGACTGTAGCGCCGAAGACTTTCAAGCCATCATCCATTGGATGAGCAAGTAAGCCACGCGTTGATTCTCTCCCTTTAGCCGTAATTGGATTAGCTGATGAACAAAGTACTCGTGAGTCTGCTGTTGACCCTGGGCATCACCGGTATGGCTCATGCCGCAGGCGACGCCGCTGCAGGTCAAGGCAAAGCAGCGGTATGTGGCGCTTGCCACGGTGCCGATGGCAACAGCCCTGCACCCAACTTCCCGAAACTGGCTGGTCAAGGCGAGCGCTACCTGCTCAAGCAAATGCATGACATCAAGGCCGGCAACCGCACCGTGCTGGAAATGACCGGCATCCTGACCAACCTGAGCGATCAGGACATGGCAGACATCGCCGCGTACTTCTCCAGCCAGAAAATGGGTGTAGGCGCAGCTGATCCGAAACTGGTCGCCCGCGGTCAGGACATCTTCCGCGGCGGCAACCTGGAAACCGGCATGCCGGCGTGCACCGGTTGCCACTCGCCAGACGGTTCGGGTAACGCCGCTGCCGGCTTCCCGCACCTGGGTGGCCAACACGCTACCTACGTTGCCAAGCAGCTGACCAACTTCCGCGAAGGCGATCGCACCAACGATGGTGACAACATGATCATGCGCGGTATTGCAGCTAAGCTGAGCAACAAGGATATCGCTGCGGTATCCAGCTACATCCAGGGTCTGCACTAATCGCCGACGGTAATATTCCGTACGCATTAGCGTGAAGAAAAGGGTGGCGAAAGCCACCCTTTTTCGTTGGGGCCGCCGTTACAATGTTGCCCTCTCGGCCGGGAACCCGCCGCTATGCAATCGGTCGAAGTCCAGCTCGCTATCGGGCGAGTTTTATCCGCCAAGGAGTCAAGCATGCGTAACCTGATTTTCAGTGCTGTCCTCGCCACCGCGAGTTTGATCGGCATGACTGCTACCGCTACTGCTGCGGAGCCCATCGAAGCCGGCAAACAATATGTGGAGCTGAGCAGTCCTGTTCCGGTTTCCAAGCCAGGCAAGATCGAAGTCGTTGAGCTGTTCTGGTACGGCTGCCCGCACTGCTACCACTTCGAACCCACCATCAACCCATGGATCAAGAAGCTGCCCGATGACGTGCACTTCATTCGTATCCCTGCCATGTTCGGCGGCGTATGGGATGCCCACGGCCAACTGTTCGTAACCCTGGAATCCATGGGTGTTGAAGAGAAAGTCCACGCTTCGATCTTCGACGCTATCCAGAAGCAAGGTAAGAAACTGGCCAAGCCTGACGAAATGGCCGAGTTCCTCGCCACCCAGGGCATCGACAAGGACGAGTTCCTCAAGGCCTACAACTCCTTCGGCGTGAAGAGCCAGGTCGAGAAAGACAAGAAACTGGCCATGGCCTACCAGATCAGTGGCGTACCGACCATGATCGTCAACGGCAAATACCGCTTTGACATCGGCTCGGCCGGTGGCCCTGACCAGGCGCTGCAAGTGGCCGATCAACTGATCGCCAAAGAACGCGCAGCGAAGTAAAACGCCATGCTCCGTCGCTGGGGTGCGCCACGGGTAGCAGGTCCGCGCGATGCGCGGGTCAATGCAGCCTGTGGCGACACCAGCGGCCTGCCGGCAGACGGGCGTCTACGTCTGCTCAGTTTCAATATCCAGGTCGGCAATAGCACCGAAAGCTACCGCCATTACCTCACCCGTGGCTGGCAGCACCTGCTGCCCCATGGTGGGCGCTCCACCAACTTGCAGCGCATTGGCGCGCTTCTTGGTGACTACGACCTGGTAGCCCTGCAGGAAGCCGATGGTGGCAGCCTGCGCTCGGGCTATATCAACCAGGTGGAACACCTGGCCCAACTGGGCGCCTTCCCCTACTGGTACCAGCAGCTCAACCGCAATCTCGGGCGTCTGGCCCAGCACAGCAACGGCGTGCTCAGCCGTCTGCAACCGACCGTTATCGAAGATCACCCGCTGCCCGGCCCGCCCGGTCGTGGCGCCATCCTGCTGCGCTTTGGCGAAGGTGAAGACGCCTTGGCGGTGGTGATGATGCATTTGTCGCTGGGGGCCAAAACCCGCGTCCGGCAACTGGCCTATATTCGTGATCTGATTGGCGATTTCCGCCATCAGGTGCTGATGGGCGACATGAACACCCACGCTTCTGATTTACTGCTTAACTCGCCCTTGCGCGATCTGGGTCTGCTGGCCCCCCAGGTGGAAGCGACCTTCCCCAGCTGGCGCCCCCAGCGCTGCCTGGACCATATTCTGTTGAGCCCGAGTTTGACCCTGGAAGCTGTACGCGTGCTGGCCCAACCGATTTCCGATCACCTGCCCGTGGCGGTGGAGATTCGTTTACCCGATAGCCTGTGCAGTGATCTGGATAGACCCCCTACTTCCCTCGCGGAAATACCGACATGAGTGACGACGCGCAGCGTTGGAAAGAGAAGTACCTGAGCAGTCTCGAGGACCAGGAAAAACTCGAGCGTCGTTGGGATAACCGTCTCGATCTGCTGCGTCGCGGCCTGGTGCGCAGTTCGCTGGCGGCCGAAGGTACCGACAAGGCCGTGGACCAATGCATGCACGAGCTGCGTGAAATCGTCCGCCGCGATGATATGGATGCCGGCCTGTCTGCCCTGATTCCGCGCCTGGAAAAAGCCGTGCTCGACTCCGAGCAGCGGCGCCAGGAGCGCGCCGCGCAAGTCACCGGTGCGCTCGGTGGCCTGGTCAACCAGTTGCTGAAACTGGAACTGCCCAGCGAAGTGCGCAAGCCGCTGAAAAAATTCACCAAGCAGGTGGAGAGTCGCGCCAGCCAGGTGCGCGAGCTGCCTGCGCTGTTGTCCGAGCTCAGCAGTTTGCAGCGCCAGGCCCTGGATATGCTGGAGGCCCCGGAATCGGCGCGCCCCGGCTTGTTGCAGCGCCTGTTTGGTGGCCGTGACGGTGGCGCCGACGAGGCGGACGATACCCCAGCCCCAGCCCCAGCCCCAGCCCCAGCCCCAGCGGCTGCTCCCGTGGTTGCGCCTGCGGCAGCGGTAGACCCGGTACCGACAGCGCCCGCACCGGCAGTAACGCCGACCCCTGTTGCCGAACCTGCCGCCGCTGCCGTCACCCTGGCGCCGGCTCCCGCTGCGGCGCCTGTCGCTGCGGCCGTCGCCGAACCCGTTGCCGCGCCCACCAGCGCCCCGGCCAACGGCAGCGAGGCAGCGGCCGTTGCCATCAACGAAGCCCTGGCGGCGGCCCGCGCCACTGCGCGCCCGGCCTCACTGTCCACGCTGGACAGCCTGCCGCTGTCCGCCTCGTTGCTTACCGATGGCGCCACCGTGTCGGCGGCCATCCATGCCACCACCGAGCAGGAACTGGCCGACCCCGAGTTCGCCATCCCGCCGGCGCCGGAAACGGGCTATAGCGCCATTGCCGCCCATGTCGAGGCCACGTTGCTGGGCCTGCTGGACGACCTGCCCGTGCCCGAACACCACAAGCCCCAGGCCGAGTCACTGCGCGGGCGTATCCAGGCGGGCCTGAACCTGTACGAGCTGGTGCCGGTGCTCGACGATTTTGCCGTGCTGATGCTGGCCGTCGCCGACCTTGGCCAGCGCGAGTTCGAAGGCTACCTGGCGCAACTCAACCAGCGCCTGGCGACCTTTCAGGGCGGTTTGCAGGACGCTCATCAGGGCTACAGCGAATCCATGGCCGCAGCCCGCGAGCTGGACACCGAGCTGCGCCAACAAGTAGGCGGCCTGCACAGCAGCGTGCAGCAAGCCACCGACCTCAGCAGTCTTAAAAACCTGGTGGAAAACCGCCTGGATGGTTTGCTGACCACCATGTCGCAGTACCAGACCCAACGCGATGAGCGTGATGTGGAAGTTGCCGGCCGCCTGCAAACCCTGGTCGAACGCGTGGCCAGCATGGAGCAGGAAGCCAAGGGCTTTCGCGACCATCTGGAAGAACAACGGCAAAAGGCCCTTACCGACCCGCTTACCGGCCTGCCCAACCGCGCCGCCTGGGCCGAGCGCCTGGAGCTGGAAGTGGCGCGCTGGCGCCGTTACGGTGGCGACCTGCTGCTGGGTGTGGTGGACATCGACCACTTCAAACGCATCAACGACAACTACGGCCACCTGGCCGGCGACAAGGTGCTGAAGATCATTGCCGGCGAGCTGAACAATCGCCTGCGCAAAACCGACTTTATGGCGCGTTTTGGCGGCGAAGAGTTTGTCTTGCTGATTCCTTCCACGCCGCTGGCCGGCGGCCAGCAACTGCTGGAAACCCTGCGCACGGCGATCGAAGCCTGTCCGTTTCACTTCAAGGGCGAGCGAGTCACCATCACCATCTCGGGCGGTTTGACCGCCTTTGCCGAAGGCGAGAAGGGCGACGAGGTCTTCGAGCGCGCCGACCAGGCGCTATACCGCGCCAAACGCGGCGGTCGTAACCAGATCGAATTGGCCGAATAGGTAGAGGGTCGTAGGAGCCAGCTTGCTGGCGAACCCTGCAAACGCAAGAGCTTCGCCAGCAAGCTGGCTCCTACAAAAAAGCGGGGTTCGCAGCCTTAAAGCTCGGCGCTCAACTTATCCACAGCCTCTTGCCGCTCTGCCTGCTGCACGCGCGCCTGCGGGTTGAGCGACGACCACCGCGGATGCGCCCGCGCCTGACGCAACACCGCCGGCAACTTGCCTTGCCGCCAGACGCCGTCCGGCCCCACCTTTAGCTCAACCGCCGCCGTCGCCGCATGGCCGCGGGCAGCCAGGGCGTCGAGTAATTGCAATTGGCGTACGGCCAGCAAACGCAACACGGCATCATCCACGGTCAGCTCACGTTGACCCTTGAGCTTGCCCAGCAGGCGCTGGCCGTAATTGCGCGCCGTCTGCACACCGCCGCCGGCCAGCGCGCCCAATACTGTCGCAGCGCCCAGGGT
>JBCECW010000356.1:0-2283 GCA_039207785.1 Pseudomonas sp.
ACTTTCACCCCAACTCACTACCTGTTTACCCAGACGGACCGAACCTGGCTGATCCGCGATCTGATAGTTGTGGTAGACGAAAGCGTCGAGGATCTGCGCGCCGGAAGCCTGAGCAGCCTCCTTGCGGTTGTGGTCATCAATGTCTTTGAACTCGCGGCCTTCATCCTTCAGCTCAAAGTCGTACCAGTATTTGCCACGAACAAATACGCCGGTGTCGCCGTATTTCAGTTCGAGGTCATGGATACCCTTGAAGATTTTCGAGAAGGTTTCGCCGCTCTTGAAGTTCAGATGAGAGTCATCGGAGGTCTGCGACAAACCGTTGCCGCCATTGTTGACCCCAATGAAATCCTTGTCCGGCCCGGTAGTCGACCAACTCGCGCCCACAGACAGCGACGAGTCGAACGAGCCTTCAACTTCACCAATGTTGAACGAGACAGCGAATGCCGGTGTGGCGAGGGTGGTGGCGAGGCTGACGGCCAGTGGCAGTTTTGCCCGGCGCCAGAACGTTCTAGTTGTTGTCATCGACGCTACTCCATGTTTGTTTTTTTGTTATGGATGGCAGCGACTATAGGTACAAGGTCGTACGAATTGATCCATCTAAAGTGTGATTTGAACGCGCCAACCACTCTGGCATGCAGGTTTCGGCGGTTTCAGCGGGGGAAAACGGGCTACAAGTGGCGCAAGGCCAGCGCTTGAGGGGCCAAGCGCTTGCTTGGGAGGCGGGCCGTACGCACTGTGTACGGCCCGTTACAGTTAAAGCGTGGACAAAAATGCGCTGCCCGCTTCCTGCCATTGGGCGATATCCAGGCGGATACGTTTCTTATCCAGCTTACCGACACTGGTCTTGGGAATTTCGGTAACAAGGGCGATCTGCGACGGAATCGCCCACTTGCTCAGCAGCCCCTGTTCCACAAAAGGCTTGAGGTGTTCCTTCAGGCTTTTCGCGTCCAGGCTGTGGCCATCGCGGGCCACCAGCAGGGCAAACGGGCGCTCGCCCCACTGCGGGTCGAGAATACCCACTACCGCTACTTCGCGTACGCCGGGGTGACGGCTGATCAGGTCTTCCAGTTCCAGGGAGGAAATCCACTCGCCACCGGTCTTGATGACATCCTTGATACGGTCGCGAATATCGATAAAGCCCATATTGTCGAGCGTGGCCACATCGCCGGTGTGCAGCCAGCCGCCTTCCCACAGCTCTTCGCTTTTCTGCGGCTCGCGGAAATAGCCCTGGGTCAGCCACGGCGAACGCAGTACCAACTCGCCCTGGGACTCGCCATCGGCAGGCAGGAAGTTGCCATCGGCATCGATAATCGCCGCTTCCACCAAGGGCACCGGCACGCCGGCCTTGATCTTGTAGGTGGTGCGCTCGTCTTCGCTGCCGGCCAGCAGCTCGTCGTTCATATGCGCGCAGGAAATCATCGGGCAGGTTTCCGACATGCCGTAGGCAGCGGTCAGATGAATACCGCGCGCCTTGGCCGCGTCGTACAGGGAACGGTTCAGCGAGCTGCCGCCGATGATGATCTTCCAGCCATTGAACTCCACGCCTTGCGCGGCCTTGGCGTTCATCACCATTTGTAGAATCGTCGGTACACAGTGGGAGAAGGTGACCTTCTCTTTTTTCCACAAGCCCACCAGCAACTCCGGATCGTAACGACCTGGATACACCTGCTTGATGCCCAGCATGGTCGCCACATAGGGCACGCCCCAGGCGTGCACATGGAACATCGGGGTAATGGGCATATACACGTCGTCATTGGCCATCAGCCGCGGCGTGTGCACCGCGCCCATCATGCTGGCCATGCCCATGGTGTGCAGCACCAGTTGGCGGTGGGTGAAGTACACGCCCTTGGGGTTACCCGTGGTGCCGGTGGTGTAGAAAGTGGTGGCCACCGAGTTTTCGTCGAAGTCGGGGAAGTCGTATTGCGGGCTGGCGGCAGCCAGCAGTTGCTCGTACTCGCCGACCAGGCCAGGCAGGTCAGCGGTTTTGTCGGCGCCGTCGGTGAGCAGGATGGTTTTCTCGACGGTGGTGAGGGCGCCCTGGATGCCTTGGTAAATCGGCAGGAACTCGCTGTTGACCAGCACCAGGCGGTCGTCGGCGTGGTTCATGGTGTAGAGAATCTGTTCCGGGGACAGGCGGATATTAATGGTGTGCAGCACGGCACCAATCATCGGCACGGCAAACATGCATTCCAGGTAGCGGTGGCTGTCCCAGTCCATTACCGCCACGGTGTCACCGGGCTTGACCCCGGCAGCGGTCAGCACATTGGCCAGGCGGGCCACGCG
>JBCECW010000356.1:2293-4934 GCA_039207785.1 Pseudomonas sp.
CGTTGAAGGTGAGGTAGCTGTAACGCACCAGATCGCGGTAGACAATTTCCCGGGTTTTCTCGTAGCGACTGCCTGACAGCAGCAAGCGTTTGATCAACAGCGGCGCTTGGTAAGCATTGTCAGCGGGTGGAATTACGCGGGTTTGCAACATGGGTGCACCTGTCCTTAACGCTCGTAGGAATTCTTGTTAGGCGCACTCTAGAGCCGTTGCGCTGGGCATAAATCAACCAAAAGAATGATTTCAACGTGACTCTTTGGCCACTTCCGGTCACAGGTTAGAATCGGGCCCATCGGCCGGTACACAACGGCTGCATCACTCAGCTCAGAAGAACAAGAGGACAACTCAAATGACCGATATCGTTATCGTCAGCGGCGCCCGTACCCCCATGGGCGGTTTCCAAGGCAGCCTTTCCAGCGTTCCAGCCGTCGACCTCGGCGCCCTGGCCATCCGTGAAGCCGTGCAACGCGCCGGTATCGACGCCGCTGATGTACAGGAAGTGATCATGGGCTGCGTACTGCCCGCCGGCCTCAAGCAAGGCCCGGCTCGCCAGGCCTCCCTGAACGCGGGCCTGCCCAGCGCCACCGGCTGCACCACCATCAACAAGCTGTGCGGCTCCGGTATGAAAGCCGTGATGCTTGCCCACGACGCGCTAAAAGCCGGCACCAATAGCGTGATGATCGCCGGCGGTATGGAAAGCATGTCCAACGCCCCGTACATCATCGAGAAAGCCCGCCCCGGCCTGCGCATGGGCCATGGCGAAATCAAAGACCATATGTTCTTCGACGGCCTGGAAGACGCTCGCACCGGCCGCCTGATGGGTTCCTTTGCCCAGGAAACCGCCGACAAATACGGCATCAGCCGCGAAGAGATGGACGCCTACGCCATCGAGTCGCTCAAACGTGCACAGAAGGCCATTGCCGATGGCTCGCTGACAGCTGAAATCGTGCCGGTCACCGTCACCAGCCGCAAAGGCGAAGTGGTGGTCAAGGACGACGAACAGCCGCTGAACGCCAACCTGGAAAAAATCCCAGGCCTGAAACCGGCCTTCCGCAAAGACGGCACCATCACCGCTGCCAACGCCAGTTCGATCTCCGACGGCGCCAGCGCCCTGGTCCTGATGACCGCCGATGAAGCCGCACGCCGTGGCCTCAAGCCGCTGGCCAAGATCGTCGGCCATGCCACCCAGAGCCAGGACCCGAGCGAGTTCACCATTGCGCCCATCGGTGCCATGAGCAACCTGTTCGCCAAGACTGGCTGGAACAAGAACGACGTCGACCTGTTCGAAATCAACGAAGCCTTTGCCATGGTTACCATGCTGGCCATGCGCGAACACGGCCTGGACCACGCCAAGGTCAACGTCTACGGCGGCGCGTGCGCCCAGGGTCACCCGGTAGGTAGCACGGGCTCGCGCATTATCCTCACCCTGATCAACGCACTGAAAAACACCGGCGGCAAACGCGGCGTGGCATCGCTGTGCATTGGTGGCGGCGAAGCGACTGCAGTGGCCATCGAGCTGGTGTAAGCATCGCCAGAAACGAAAAAGCCCGGCTTATATGCCGGGCTTTTTTATTGGCAGCGGTGCGCGGAGCACACCCTACGAGACCATCGTCGCCCCCGTAGGGTGCGCTCCGCGCACCAAGCGTTCTATGGCCTTACGGCATCCGCGCCAGGGCTACCTTCACACCAAGCCCCACCAACACCACGCCCATCGCCCGATCAAACCAGTGCCCCATGCGCGAGAACCCGGCCCGCACACGCGTCTGGCTAAACAGCCACGCCACCATGCAGAACCAGGTAGCAGTCGCCGCCGCCAGGTACACGCCATACCCGGCCTGCACCAGCAGCGGGGTATGCGGGTTGATCACCACGGTAAACAGCGACAGGAAAAACAAGGTGGCCTTGGGGTTCAGGCCATTGGTGATAAAGCCGCTGACAAAGGCGCCACGGGCAGTGCGCTGCACCGGCTCGGCCGCAATGGCTTGCTCATCCCCCGGCGCCGCTGGCTGCGCACGCAGGGCCTTGATGCCGATGTACACCAGGTAGGCCGCCGCCAGCCATTTCAGGGCGCTGAACAGCACAATCGATTGCGACACGATCAGGCCGATGCCCAGCAACGAATAGGTCACGTGGAGGAAGATCGCGCAGCCCACCCCCAGCGCCGTCCAAGTGCCGGCGCGGCGCCCATTGGCCACGCTTTCGCGCACTACCACGGCAAAGTCGGGGCCGGGGCTAGCCACCGCCAGCAGGTGAATCAGGGCAACGGTAAGAAACTCCGTCCAGTACATAGTGGCGCTCCGAGGTCTGTTAGGCTGGCAACGATACGCCCTCCCCCGACTGCAAAAAAGGTACAGCTGATGACCAGCCACAGCCGCGCCGTGTTCCTCGATCACGCTTCCCTCGACCTCGGCGACCTTGACCTCGCCCCCTTGCACGCGGCCTTTTCCGAGCTGACCCTGCATGCCGGCAGCACGCCGCAGCAGACTGCCGAACGCCTGCAGCACGCCACGGTGGCCATCACCAACAAGGCGCCGATCAACGCGGCCACCTTCGCCGCCTGCCCGCAACTGAAGCTGGTGCTGGTGGCGGCCACTGGCACCAACAATGTCGACCTTGCCGCCGCTCGCGAACAGGGCGTGGTAG
>JBCECW010000357.1:0-4922 GCA_039207785.1 Pseudomonas sp.
GGAGATTGCTGTGTCGCGTAGACGCGTCGTGGTTACCGGTATGGGCATGCTGTCGCCGCTGGGTAACGATGTGCCGAGCAGCTGGCAGGGCATTTTGGCGGGGCGTAGCGGTATCGGTCTGATCGAACACATGGACCTGTCCGCCTATTCCACCCGTTTTGGTGGTTCGCTCAAGGGCTTCAACGTCGAGGAATATCTCTCCGCCAAGGAGGCACGCAAGCTCGACCTGTTCATCCAGTACGGCCTGGCTGCCAGTTTCCAGGCGATGCGCGATGCCGGCCTGGAAGTCACCGACGCCAACCGTGAGCGGATCGGTGTGGCCATGGGCTCGGGTATCGGCGGCCTGACCAACATCGAGAACAACTGCAAGTCGCTGCACGAGCAGGGGCCGCGGCGCATTTCGCCGTTTTTCGTGCCCGGCTCGATCATCAACATGATTTCCGGTTTCCTGTCGATCCACCTGGGTCTGCAGGGCCCCAACTATGCCATCGCCACCGCCTGTACCACCGGTACCCACTGCATTGGCATGGCGGCGCGCAATATTGCCTACGGCGAAGCCGATGTGATGATTGCTGGCGGCGCCGAAATGGCTGCCTGCGGTCTGGGCATCGGCGGTTTTGCCGCCGCGCGGGCGATGTCGACCCGCAATGACGACCCCACCCGCGCCAGCCGCCCGTGGGATAAAGGCCGTGACGGCTTTGTACTGGCCGACGGTTCCGGCGCCCTGGTGCTGGAAGAGTTGGAACATGCCAAGGCCCGTGGTGCACGCATCTATGCCGAGCTGATCGGCTTTGGCATGAGCGGCGACGCCTACCATATGACCTCGCCGCCCGAAGACGGCGCCGGCGCTGCACGCTGCATCAACAATGCCCTGCGTGACGCCAAGGTCAATCCGGACCAGGTGCAATACATCAACGCCCACGGCACCTCGACGCCGACCGGCGACGTAGCGGAAGCCCAGGCCGTGAAGTCGGTGTTCGGCGAGCATGCCTACAAGCTGGCCGTCAGCTCGACCAAATCCATGACCGGCCACCTGCTCGGTGCAGCGGGTGCGGTGGAGGCGATCTTCAGCGTACTGGCAATCCGCGACCAGGTGGCTCCGCCGACCATCAACCTCGAAGAGCCGGACGAAGGCTGCGACCTGGACTTTGTCGCCAACGAAGCACGCCGCATGCCGATTGATATCGTGGTGTCCAACTCGTTCGGTTTTGGCGGTACCAACGGCTCCCTGGTGTTCCGCCGGTTCGCTGAATAATGCTGAGCTGGGTGGATGGTCGCCCTGCACAGGCCGCATCCCTGGTGGATCGCGGCCTGGCGTATGGCGATGGTCTGTTCGAGACCATTGGCGTAAAAAGCGGTCGCCCCCAGTTGTTCGAACGCCATCTGGCTCGCCTTGCCGATGGCTGCCAACGTTTATCCATTCCTGCCGACCTCGCGCTGATCCGCACCGAGTTGCTGGCGTTTTCCGCCGAGCTGGGGGAGGGCGTGGCCAAGTTGCTGCTGACCCGTGGCGATGGTCTGCGCGGCTATGCGGCGCCAGCTGCGGCAACACCACGGCGCATCCTGCTGGGCTCGCCTTTTCCCGCGTATCCGGCCAGCCATGCTGAGCAAGGCATACGCCTGTTTCCCTGTGTGACTCGCTTGGCCGAACAGCCGTTGCTGGCCGGGCTCAAGCATCTCAATCGCCTGGAACAGGTGTTGGCCCGCTCCGAATGGCAGGACAGCGAGCATGCCGAAGGCTTGATGCAGGATCTGTCTGGGCGGGTGATCGAGGGCGTATTCAGCAACCTGTTTATTGTCCGCGACGGCCAGTTGCTTACCCCTGACCTCAGTCGCAGCGGCGTGGCCGGTGTGATGCGTGCCGAGCTATTGGCCCAGGCCCAGGCGCTGGCCATTCCGGTTGCGGTCCAACCGCTCAGTCTTGAGCAACTGTTGGCCGCCGACGAGGTCTTTGTCTGCAATAGCCTTTACGGCGTGTGGCCGGTGACTGCCCTGCAAGGGCATTGCTGGCCGGTAGGCCCGCTCACCCGTAAACTGCAACGCCTTGCCCGCGACCTACTGGACTGCTGATTCGTGATTCGTAAATTACTGCTGCTATTGGAAGGCGGAGTGCTGCTGGCTGGCCTGCTGCTGGCGTTTGTGGTCTGGCAGCAAAACAGCGCGCTGAAGCAGCCGTTGAATGTTCCCGCTGGCTATGTGATGGAAGTGCCGGCCGGTGCCACGCCAGGCGGCGTGCTCAATCGCCTGGAAAGCGAAGGGGTGCTGCACCATGCGTTCTGGCTGCGCCTGTATTGGCGCTTCAACCTGTCCGGCCAGGCGCTGCACAGTGGTGAATACCAACTCAACCCCGGCGCCACCGCCCAGGATATGTTGGTACTTTGGCAGCGCGGCGACGTGGTGCAGTACAGCCTGACGCTGGTGGAAGGCTGGAACTTCCGCCAGGTGCGCGCGGCCCTGGCCAAGCAGGTCAAGCTCGAACAAACCATTGCCAGCCTTACCGATGCCCAGGTCATGGAGCGAATCGGCCAGGCGGGCGTGTTCCCTGAAGGGCGTTTTTTCCCCGATACCTACCGCTATGTTCGCGGCATGAGCGATATCGACCTGCTCAAGCAAGCCTATGCTCGCCTGGCCGCCGTGCTGGACGAGGAGTGGCAGCAACGCGATGCCGACCTGCCTTATAAAGAGGCGTATGACGCGCTGATCATGGCGTCGATGATCGAGAAGGAAACCGGCGTACCCCAGGAGCGCGGGCAGATCGCCGGGGTGTTTATCCGCCGGCTGCAACTGGGCATGCAACTGCAGACCGACCCCACGGTGATCTACGGCCTGGGCGAGCGTTATACCGGCAAACTCACCCGCGCCCATCTGCGCGAGGCCACGCCGTACAACACCTATGTGATCGCCGGGATGCCGCCAACCCCAATCGCCATGGTCGGCCGCGAAGCCATTCACGCGGCGTTGCATCCGGTGGATGGCAAGAGCCTGTATTTTGTCGCCCGTGGCGATGGCAGCCATGTATTCTCCGACGACCTCGATACCCACAACCGAGCGGTGCGCGAGTACCAACTCAAGCGACGCGCCGACTACCGCTCCAGCCCGGCCCCCGTGCCGGCTGTGCAATAAGCAAAAGGAACGCCCGTGACAGGCCTGTTTATTACCCTCGAAGGCCCGGAAGGCGCCGGCAAAAGCACCAATCGCGAATTCCTCGCCGAGCACCTGCGTGCCCAGGGCCTGGACGTGGTGCTCAGCCGTGAGCCCGGCGGTACGCCGTTGGCCGAGCGCATTCGCGAGCTGTTGCTGGCCCCCAGCGACGAACCGATGGCGGCCGACACCGAGCTGCTGCTGGTGTTCGCCGCCCGCGCCCAGCATCTGGCGCAGGTCATTCGCCCGGCGTTGGCCCGTGGCGCGGTGGTGCTCTGTGATCGTTTTACCGATGCCACCTACGCATACCAGGGCGGCGGTCGCGGGCTGTCCCAGGAGCGCATCGCCGCGCTGGAAAGTTTTGTTCAGGGCGAGCTGCGCCCCGACCTGACCCTGATCTTCGACTTGCCCGTCGAAGTCGGCCTGGCGCGTGCCAGTGCCCGTGGCCGGCTGGACCGTTTCGAACAAGAGGGCAGGGCGTTTTTTGATGCCGTGCGCCATGCCTACCTGCAACGCGCCGCCGCCGCGCCGCAGCGTTACCGAGTAGTCGACGCCGCGCAAACATTGGAGCAGGTGCAGGTGCAATTGGCCGCGCTGTTGCCCGAACTGCTGGAGCGCGCCCGTGGCTGACGTATTTCCCTGGCAGGCCGCGCTCTGGCAAACCCTGGCCGGCCGCGCGCAACATGCCCATGCCTACCTGCTGCATGGCCCTGCCGGAATCGGTAAGCGGGCCCTGGCGGAAAACCTGATGGCGGCGCTGCTGTGCCGCTCGCCGGAAAACCTCAAAGCCTGCGGGCAGTGCAAGTCCTGCATGCTGCTGGCCGCCGGTACCCATCCGGACAACTTTATCCTCGAGCCGGAAGAGGCGGACAAAGCCATCAAGGTCGACCAGGTTCGTGAACTGGTGGGCTTTGTCGTGCAGACCGCGCAACTGGGTGGGCGCAAGGTGGTGCTGGTCGAGCCCGCCGAGTCGATGAACCTGAATGCTGCCAACGCCTTGCTGAAAAGCCTGGAGGAACCGTCTGGCGATACGGTGTTGCTGTTGGTCTGCCATCAGCCAAGCCGCTTGTTGCCCACCGTCAAAAGCCGCTGTGTGCAGCAAGCCTGCCCATTGCCCAGCGAGGCGCAAAGCCTGGCGTGGCTGGCAAGTGCCTTGCCCGACAGCAGCGAAGAGGAACGTAGCGAGCTGCTGACCCTGGCCGCCGGTTCGCCGCTGAATGCCGTAAAGCTCAATGCCCAAGGCATACGCGAGCAGCGTGCCCAGGTCGTCGATGGGGTGAAGAAGTTGCTCAAGCAGCAAGTCGCCGCCAGCCAGTTAGCCGAAGGCTGGAACAGCATCCCCTTGCTGCAGTTGTTTGACTGGTTCTGCGAGTGGGCACAGCTGACGTTGCGTTATCAGCTCAGCAAGGACGAAGACGGGCTGGGTTTGGCCGATATGCGCAAGGTGGTGCAGTACCTGGCGGACAAATCCGGCCAGGCCAAGGTGTTGGCAATCCAAGAGTGGTTGCTGCTGCAACGGCAGAAAGTGCTGGGCAAAGCCAACCTGAATCGCGTTTTGCTACTCGAAGCACTCCTTGTGCAGTGGGCAAGTCTGCCCGGACAAGGCTAGAATCAGCCCTTGAATCAGTAAGCTAGGAATGCAGCATGAGCATGCCACCGAATCTTGGACCGCGTAACGGAATCCTGTCCCTGACGATCAAGGACAAATCCGTGCTCTATGCCGCATACATGCCCTTTATCAAAAACGGCGGTTTGTTTATCCCCACCAACAAAAGCTACAA
>JBCECW010000358.1:0-4912 GCA_039207785.1 Pseudomonas sp.
CATCGAAGACCAGGCGCATCTGCGCCGGGCTGAGGAACAGGTCGTCGCTGCCGTCATCGGGGATCAGGAAGCCGAAGCCATCGCGATGGCCGCCGATGCGACCGAGGATCAGGTCGAGCTTGTCCACCGGCGCATAGGTGCCACGGCGGGTGTAGATCAACTGGCCATCGCGTTCCATCGCCCGCAGGCGACGACGCAAGGCTTCCAGTTGTTCATCAGTGGTGAGGCCAAACTCTTCCACCAACTGCTCGCGGTTGGCCGGCGAACCGCGATCAGCCAGATGCTGAAGAATCAGCTCACGACTAGGAATGGGGTTTTCGTATTTTTCCGCTTCACGGGCGGCCTCGGGATCGAGGGATTGCCAATCGGCCATTAGAGAGAGTTCGCCTTTTCTATATAGAAGTAAGTGTCTTGCGCCTATTGAAGCGCGAAAACGCTATCTTGGTCTGCTCATGTGAACGAATAAAGTTTTTTTTCGCACCAGGGGTTTACAAGCCTTTGACTGGTCCGTATATTTCGCGCCCACAACGACGGCAAACGTTGTTGTAGTTGAAAGTAGTTGAGCAATCAACGAACTCAACGCCCAGGTGGCGGAATTGGTAGACGCACTAGGTTCAGGTCCTAGCGGTGGCAACACCGTGGAAGTTCGAGTCTTCTCCTGGGCACCATATTCAGACTGAGGCACTACCAGCCTCAGCAACAAAAAGACCGGCCTAGGCCGGTTTTTTTGTGCCCGTGATTTGACCCCATAAAAAAGCCGGACATCAGCCCGGCTTTTTTATGACTCTCTCGGTTAAACGCGGAACTGGCCCAGGCTGGATTTAAGCCGCAACGCCAGACCATCCAACACGCGCCCGCTCGCTGCCGTCGCTGCGCCCGCCTCCGCTGCTCGCTGCGCTTCGGCATGAATGACCTCCACCCGACCGCGCACCGCATCGGCACCTTCTGCCTGATGCGCTGCCGCCTGAGTAGCCGCCTTGATCGCCGCATGCACGTCGTCCACCGCTGCCTGCACCGACAACTGCAAACGCTCGCTATCACGCAAAGCGGCCAAGCCCTCATTGGCCTGCTGGCCCGCGCGACCAATCACCGACACAGCTTCCTTCGCACCCTGCTGCAAAGCAGTGATATGCGACTGGATATCACCAGTGGACTGCTGGGTCTTGCTGGCCAGGGCCCGCACTTCGTCCGCCACCACGGCAAAGCCGCGGCCGGTCTCGCCCGCACGCGCGGCCTCAATGGCGGCGTTAAGCGCCAACAGGTTGGTTTGCTCGGCGATGCCATGAATCACGGTCAAGACCATTTCGATCTGCTCGCTCTGCCGCGCCAGGCGCTCGATCACCGCCGAACCTGCGTCCACTCGCGACACCAGCTCTTCGATCAAAGCGCCAACCCGGGTAGCGATCACGGCGTTTTCATTGGCGTTATCACGGATCGACACCACGCGCTGCAACGCTGCCTGCATGGCACGGCTTTCGGCCTGGGCATCACCGGCCATCACGGCCAGGGCTTCGAGACTGCCCGCCACTTCATCACGCTGACGTTCGGCCGCTGCCTCGGCGGCCACACTGCGGGTGGCCAGGCCTTTGATTTCCACGCCGGTGCTCACCGCCACTTCGCCCGCTTCACGGACGATGGGCTGCAGCTTCTCGACAAAACGGTTAACGGCAATGGCCATATCGCCGATTTCATCGCGGCTGGTGACCTCGATACGGCGGGTGAGATCGCCCTCGCCGGCCGCCAGGTCATTCAATGCGGCGATCTGCAGGTGCAGCTTATTGACCACCCGCTGGCCAAGCACAACGGCCAGCGTCAGCAATACGCCAAGGCCAACCAACACCAGGCTCAAACCGATACGCCATTTCAGGGTGGCAGCAGACTCTTGCACCGAGGAACGCGCGCCATCGGCCATCCCCGCCGTTTCGGTTTGCGCCGCCTTCAAACGCGCCGTCAGCGCGCCGGTGCTTTCAGTGGCCGCGCCGGCCAGGCTGTCAGCTACCAATTGGTCGCCACTGGCAATCAACGCGGTAAAACGCTTGTCCAAGGCCACCAACTGCTGCTCGACCGACGCCGTGGAAACGCCCATCAACACCTTGCCGATCTCCACGCCATTGGGGCTGATGGAGGATTCGATCAGATAAACGGATTTATCGTTGCGCGCTGCGTTCAGCACTTTATCCAGCGCCCGCTCGCCCTCGCCTTTTTCCATCAAGGTTTTGATCAGCGGGTTTTCGCGATTGAGGTAACGGGTCAGGTGCTGACCCTGGGCGTCGTCGTACACCACAAACAACACGTTGGGGTTGCGCTGGGCACGGCGGGCGAACTCCGACAGTGCCGGGCCATCGTTATCCCACATGGCTCGTGGCGCTACGGCAGCCAGCAGCTGGGCCATATCGTTGGCCGAGTCCTTGAGGTTTTGCTCAAGGGAGGCGCGCATCTGCGCTTGCTCTTCCTTGAGCCGCGCCGACAGGCCGGCGGCCAGGCGCTCGCGCGTGCGGGTGGACAAGGTGCCCAAACCCGAGGACAGCTCGCGCCCGGCCTCCTGCAGCTCCGATTCCAATCGCTGGGTATCGGCGCCCAGGCGCGAGCCCAGATCTGTTTCCAATGCACCCACTGTGCTCCGAGTTAGTGCAACCGCCACCAACACCTGCACCAGCAGTGCAATGCCAAGGGCAATAAAGACCGGGCGCAGCAAGCGGCTGCGCAAGAGAGAAACGATGGCTGACACGACAAACCTCCAATACCCGTCAATGGTGTGACGGCAACTGCTGGGATAACTTGAGCACAGCAAGGGCCATGCCGCCACTCGCGCCAAAACGACAAAGGGCCGCCCATGGCGACCCTTTGTCGTTTGCTACCGCCCTGACAGCGGCAGCATCAGCGCTCTCAGGCGAACGGGTGACGCAAAACGATGGTCTCGTTGCGGTCCGGGCCAGTGGAGATGATGTCGATCGGCGCGCCGACCAGCTCTTCCAGACGCTTGATGTAAGCACGGGCGTTGGCTGGCAGCTCTTCCAGCGTCTTGGCGCCCAGGGTCGATTCCGACCAACCGGGAACCTGCTCGTACACCGGCTCCAGGCCGATGTAGCTGTCAGCATCGGTAGGCGCTTCGATCACGGCGCCGTTTTCGTTCTTGTAACCCACGCAAATGTTGATGGTTTCCAGGCCGTCGAGCACGTCCAGCTTGGTCAGGCACAGGCCCGAGATGCTGTTCACGTCGATAGCACGGCGCAGGATCACGGCATCGAACCAGCCGCAACGACGGGCACGGCCGGTGGTGGCGCCGAACTCGTGGCCACGCTTGGCTAGGAAAGCACCCACGTCGTCGAACAGTTCGGTCGGGAACGGACCGGAACCCACGCGAGTGGTGTAGGCCTTGGTGATACCCAGGATGTAGTCGATAAACATCGGGCCAACGCCGGAACCGGTGGCGATACCGCCTGCGGTGGTGTTGGAGCTGGTGACGTACGGGTAGGTGCCGTGGTCGATGTCCAGCAGCGAGCCTTGGGCGCCTTCGAACATGATGTCTTTGCCAGCGCGGCGCAGCTCGTGCAGCTCGGCGGTTACGTCAAGCACCATCGGCTTGAGCAGCTCGGCGTATTCCATGCACTCATCCAGGGTTTTCTGGAAGTCGATGGCCGGCTCTTTGTAGTAATTGACCAGTACGAAGTTGTGGTAGTCCAGCAGCTCGCCGAGCTTGGCGGCAAAACGCTCGCGGTGGAACAGGTCACCGATGCGCAGGCCACGACGGGCCACTTTGTCTTCGTAGGCCGGGCCGATACCGCGACCGGTGGTGCCGATCTTGGCTTCGCCACGGGCACGCTCACGGGCCTGGTCCAGCGCCACGTGGTAGGACAGGATCAGCGGGCAGGCCGGGCTGATACGCAGGCGCTCACGCACCGGCACGCCCTTCTCTTCCAGCTTGACGATTTCGCGCATCAGGGCATCGGGCGCCACCACCACACCGTTGCCGATCAGGCATTCCACGCCTTCGCGCAGCACGCCGGACGGAATCAGGTGCAGGACGGTTTTCTCGCCGTCGATCACCAGGGTATGACCTGCGTTGTGACCGCCCTGGTAGCGAACGACCGCTGCAGCGTGTTCAGTCAGCAGGTCAACGATCTTGCCTTTGCCCTCATCACCCCATTGGGTGCCCAGGACGACGACATTCTTACCCATAACACTTGTCCTCTTCGAAGCTTGATGCCGGCAATCGCCAGCGGAAATCTTTAAACAGCTGGAGTTCGTCAAACAGCCAGTGGCACAACCTGCCAGCGCCCGTCATTGAGCACCAACTGGCGATCACAGCCCGCATCCGGTGCAGCAGAAACATCCTGCCCCGGCAGCGCCTGCACCACGCGCGTGTTTTGCGCGCGCAACTGGCGAACCGCCTTCCACAGGTACACATCATGATTGTCCGGTGCCCAGACCCCAGCCTCAGGCTCGTCGAGCTGCATCGCGCCCAACGTCACCAGGGTTTTCAGGTCGGTGGAGAAACCGGTGGCCGGGCGCGCCCGACCAAAGTCAGCACCAATATCATCATAGCGGCCGCCCTGGGCGATGGACTGACCAACGCCCGGCACAAAGGCCGCGAACACCACACCGGTGTGATAGTGGTAGCCACGCAGCTCACCCAGGTCGAAGTACAACGGCACTTCGGGGTAGCGACGCTCCAGGGTATCGGCGATGGCGATCAGTTCATCGAGCGCCAGGTGCACATCTTCCGGCGCCTCGACCAGGCAGGCTTGCGCCAGATCCAGCACTTCGCGCTCGCCGCAAAGCTCGGCCAGGGCGCGGAGCATTTTCTGCAGGTCGGCCGGCACGCTTTCGGTCAGCGCCGCGACCTCATCGACGGCCTTGCGTTGCAGGGCGTCGAACAGCTGCTGCTCCACTTCGCCAGACAGCCCGGCCG
>JBCECW010000359.1:0-4906 GCA_039207785.1 Pseudomonas sp.
GCCAGCCAGTTGCTGCTGACCAATGCCAGGCTCGACACCCCGGCAAAGGTAATGGCCATGCCCAACAGGGTCAGGGCAATGTCACGGCGCGACTGGTTGGCACGGGCGAGTACAAAGGGTATGACCGGCAGGATGCACGGGCTGAGGACGGTCAGCAGGCCGCCGACAAAAGCGATAAGCAACATGGCGTTCTCCAGAAAAGAGCCAGCGCGGGTGGCGGCTCGGTGCAGCCATTTCATGCCCGCCAGGTATCGGCCATGTGTCGGCGAGGGCGGTTAGTGTCACGCCAGGTATCCAAACGCGGTTTTGCTACACAAGGGTACAAACCCCACTGGTAACGCCGCGCCGGCTGGGTAGACTCCACCTCACCTTATTTGCGCCACGGGAAGCTGCAATGGAGCCGCATATTGATCATGTCCTGATCGTTGACGACGACCGCGAGATCCGCGAGTTGGTGGGCAATTACCTGAAGAAGAATGGCCTGCGTACCACCCTGGCGGCCGATGGCCGGCAGATGCGCAGCTTTCTCGAGGCTTCGCAGGTCGACCTGATCGTGCTGGATATCATGCTGCCCGGCGACGATGGCCTGGTGCTGTGCCGCGAACTGCGGGCTGGCAAACACCGCAGTACGCCGGTGCTGATGCTGACCGCCCGTGACGACGAAACCGACCGCATCATCGGCCTGGAAATGGGCGCCGACGATTACCTGGTCAAACCCTTTTCCGCCCGCGAACTGCTGGCGCGCATCAATGCCGTTCTGCGCCGTACGCGCATGCTGCCGCCGAACCTGGTGGTCAGCGAGCAATCGCGGCTGTTGGCCTTTGGCAACTGGCGCCTGGACACCACCGCGCGCCATCTGCTCGACGAACAGGGCACCGTGGTGGCCCTGAGCGGCGCCGAGTACCGCCTGCTACGGGTATTTCTCGACCACCCGCAGCGGGTGCTCAGCCGCGAGCAGCTGCTTAACCTGACCCAGGGCCGCGAGGCCGATCTATTCGATCGCTCCATCGACCTGCTGGTCAGCCGCCTGCGCCAGCGCCTGCTGGATGACGCCCGCGAGCCGGCCTATATCAAGACCGTGCGCAGCGAAGGCTATGTGTTCAGCTTTGCCGTGCAACTGCTGGAGGCCACGCTATGAAGGGCTGGCTCCGCTGGCCGCAAACCCTGGCCTCGCGGCTGTCGCTGATCTTTTTGCTAAGCCTGCTGCTGGCCCACGGGCTGTCGTTTGCGCTGCAAACCTATGAGCGCTACAGCAGTGCCAAGACCGTGATGCTGGGTAACTTCGAGCGCGACCTGGCCACCGCCGTGGCGATTCTCGACCGCCTGCCTGCCGCCGAACGTCCGGCCTGGCTGGCGCGCCTGGAACGTCCCAACTACCGCTATCAACTGGACGCCGGGCAGCCCGGTACGCCGTTGGATAACGCCGAGCCCTCGGTATCGATCCGTACCGTGCAAGCCACCCTGGGCCCGGCCTATGCCCTGAGTTTTCGTGCCATCGCTGATAACCGCCCGCACTACCAGGTGCTGCTGCAGCTGCACGACGGCCAGCCGCTGACCATCGATGTGCGTCCGGCGCTGATGCCGCTGTCGCCCTGGCTACCGGTGTTGTTGGCGGTGCAATTGCTGGTGCTGGTGCTGGGCACCTGGCTGGCGGTGCGTACCGCCATGCGCCCGCTGACGCGGCTGGCCCAGGCCGTCGATGGCCTGGATTTGCGCCAGCAGCCCATCGCCCTGGACGAACACGGCCCGCGCGAAGTGGCTTTTGCCGCTGCCGCCTTTAACCGCATGCAGGCGCGTATCGCCGCCTATGTCAAAGAGCGTGTGCAACTGCTGGCCGCCATCTCCCACGACCTGCAAACGCCGATTACGCGGATGAAGCTGCGGGTGGAGTTTATGGAGGAGGGCGCCGACAAGGACAAGCTCGGCAGCGACCTTGGCGAGATGCAGCACCTGGTCAAAGAAGGCGTGGCCTATGCCCGCAGCACCGAACCGTCCAGCGAGCCGGCGCAACGCCTGCAACTCAATGCCTTTCTGCAAAGCCTGGTGTTCGACTACACCGATATGGGCAAGCCGGTGCAGCTGCAGCCCAGCGCTGAGCTGCTGGTGCACACCCGTCCGCAAGCCCTGCGCCGGCTGCTGACCAACCTGCTGGATAACGCGCTGAAATTCGCCGGCGCGGCGCAGTTGCGGGTGATCGCCACAGGCGACGGCGGTTGCCGGCTGCAGGTCCTCGACCGTGGGCCGGGGATTGCCGAAGACGAACTGCAGGCGGTGCTGCAGCCTTTTTACCGCGTGGAAAGTTCGCGCAACCGCGACACCGGCGGCACCGGCCTTGGCCTGGCGATTGCCGTGCAACTGGCCGCCAGCCTGGGCGGCGAACTGCGCTTGAGCAACCGCGAAGGCGGTGGGCTCTGTGTAGAGCTGGTGTTGGCCAATCTTCAGCCGCCGGGGCCGCTGCGGCGCTAGCGCCGTCTTGCTTTCCCCTGGTGGCCGCGACCATCATCTGCACCTGACGCCACAGGGAAGGCTGGCCCGATGCACACTGATTTTGCCCCACTGATCCATCTCGACTGGAAAGCCCCAGGCAGCGATCTGCTTGCCTTGCTCCAGCACCACTACCCGCATATCGACCTGTTTGGCGCGCCCAGCTACGACGCGCTGCTGGATCAATTGAGCAATGAAATGGCCGAGGTCTGCTTCGAGGTGTTGGCGCCGCTGTTGGCCGCCAGGAACCTGGACTTGTGGAACCTCGACGCCGGTGCCGACGACTACCACCCGGTGATCGTCCCCAGCGAACAGCGCCACGCGTTTGCCGAGTATTGGCAGCGCCATCTGCCCGAGCCGCTGTATACCGCCACGCGTATCGAGCCGCCGGCCAGGCCGCCCAAAGCGAAAAAAAGCACCGGCCGGCGCCCCAAGCTGACGTGGCTGCAAGATGTGCACGAATACCCTGGCCCCACCTATGTCAGCGCCTACAACTACAGCAATGGTTGGGCGGCCATCACCGAGCAGGACGAGGACCAGTGGCTGTGTTTTCTGCTCGACTACCACCCCTGGCCACCCACCGAGCAGGACATGCTCGAACAGCGCAGCGATGGCGCGGACGGCAGCGAGCTGCAACTGGTCGATGCCACGGCCGAGCGCACGTTGTGGAAGCGCCTGGTACAGCGTGGCGCCTACGGCCGCGACGACCGCTATGTCTACGAGAGCCGCCGCGGTGACGTCATCCAGCCGTTCGGCCCGGCCGATATGCAGTGGCCGGAGTTCGCCGCACCGGCGCTGGTGCTCGATGAGGTGCTGTACGAACGCCAGGAAATCTGGGAGCCCGAACACCAGACCCTTGTCTGGCGAATCAGCGCGCACACCAGCGAGGTGATTTTCCAGCAGCCCGGCGCGTTGACCCTGCTGGCCATGGATGGCGGGCGACTGCTGGCCATGCACGACCACGACAGCACTTGCTGGCTCTATACCCCGCAGGCGCCGCAACCCTGGGCGCCGGCGCAGCCATTGCCGGTATCGGGCGAGCGGCTGCGCGGGGCCAGCGCTTACCTGGGCGGTGACGAAATCCTGCTGTTCAGCGACTGTGAACGGGCCAACGCCGAGGATGCCATCTACCCCGAAACCGTGTTGCTGGCCTGGCGCTTCAACGTGCAGACCGGGGCTGCCAGCCGCGCGCTGCTGGACGGCTTTGGCAGCGAGTTGCGCCAGCAGACCAGCCTGTTGGCCGGCCAGCCCAAGCGCACCATTACTCTGCGCACCTTCATTGGCCAGCTGCACACCGCGCGCGGCCATGGCGACTGGTGGCTGTGGACCTACAGCAGCAACACCTTCGGCACCCACACCCTGGCCTGGTGGTGGAACGCGCAAAGCAACCAAGTGCTGAAGCTGACGTCCAAGGACATTGCGCGGGTGCAACCCTTTATCAGCTATGTGCCGGAGCAGGATCGCTACCTGCTGCTGGAAACCGATTTTGTTGCGCGCCTGCCGCCATTCGCCCAGATGCTGGAGGCCAAAGGCAGCGCGTTTTTGACGTTTGAATAAAACGTCGAGTGGAGAAAAATTGCATGGATTTATATGTCGTACGCCACGGCGAAACCCCGGCCAATGCCGAGCAGCGCTACATCGGCTCGCTCGACCCGGCGCTTAACGCACGCGGTCGCGAACAGGCGCAGGCCCTGGCCGCGCAGTTGCCGCACAACCTCGATGTGGTGGTGGTTTCGCCCCGCCTGCGGGCCCAGGAAACCGCCAGTATTCTCAACCAGACCGTGCAATTGCCCAGCGAAGTGCTGGAAGCCTTTCGCGAGCGCGATGTGGGCGTCTTCGAAGGGCTGACCAAGGCCGAAGCACGTGAACGCTACCCCGAGCTATGGGCGCAGAACATCACCCGGCGCTGGGGCCTGGCACCCACCGGCGGTGAATCGGTGGCCGATGTGGTACAGCGGGTACGCGGCGGCCTGGTGGACCTGCAGACCCGCTATCCGGGCAAAAACATTCTGCTGGTGGCCCACGGGTTTATCGCCAAGACCATCCGCGCCATCGCGTTGCGCGACTTCTCCGACTTCTACGAATGGCAGCTCGCCAATGGCGGCCTGCTGCTCCTGGAGAATGTCGACGCCCATGACCGCGACGAATTCGGCCAGCTGCGCCCCGAAGGCTGGGGCTATGCCGACTTTGTCGCCAATCGCTGAACGCGGGATTATTCGGGGTACGCCACGCTAAGGCCGAAATTGCCCCTGGCGATTTCCTCCTTGAACAGCTCGATGGCTCGGCAACACACCGGCGAGAGAAAGCCGTTGATGCGCGTAACCATGCCGATATCGCGGTCCAGGGCCAGTTCGCCAGGGGCCAGGTCGATCACCTGCATGCCCGTGCTGGCCAGGCCTGGGTTGAAGCGCGACAGCGTCAG